>NZ_CAWNMS010000015.1:0-2034 GCF_963875605.1 Vibrio sp. V04_P4A5T148 | reverse complement strand
GGATGCCTAACGCCCGGTTAAGGGGTTGACAACGCACCACTTAACTCAAAAAACACGCCGTAAACGCTGAATTTCAATTTTGAACTAAAGTCGACGAGCGTTGGCAATCCTTCTTTAACCGTTTGTTATGCTTGTTTTTTGAGCTTCACAACTTCACCACTCAATGCAACTCCAGCCATTACGGCTCCAGCACCACATTGAAAAGTATCGTTGCTTGAAGTGAGGTTGTTTTTGTAATTTGATTTGATATTAACTACTGCATTTCCACCCTCTTTTATCGCTCTGTCTTTAAGAGCAATCATGGCAGAAAGAAAAACCCAGTTGCACGCTTCTTCATCTGTTTTATTGAAAGCGTTCGTTTTTTTACTGGTTTTAAATTCACCTAATTCTTTGAGAACTTTGCCGTAACTCTGCTCGCCAAAGTAAAATGAAACTTCAGAGCCTAATTTAGATTTAGCCACTTCGGAGCTCATTGCCTTTGTAATCGAATAATTACCCACATCATCTCTAGCAAAAGTGTTAGATGAGAAGAAAGCCAGTGATGAAAGAGCTAGAATTGTTAATTTTTTCATTGTGATATATTCCAAAATAGTTTGATTGTGACTAGAGCATAACGCCCGGCTAAGGGGTTGACAACGCACCGCCGAACTTAAAAAACACACTGTAAACACTGAACTTCAATTTTGCACTAAAGCCGCCACGCGTTGGCAATCCCTCTTGAGCCGTTTGTTATATTTTTGTTACTCACGGTATGGCTATTATAGAGCCTCTGCCATTAATTTCAGTTTCTATACTCACAGGTGCCCCCGAATACTCAACACGACCAGAGCCATTAACACGAGCATTTAATTCTGAAGACACGTTTAATTGAGCGACTCCTGCACCATTAACCTCTATCTTTCCTTTCTCCGATTTCAACTTAAAAGCATCCAGTTCAGCCGCTCCATTCAATGAAATATTGAAAGATGTAACTTGTCCCGTTAATGATGATTTGCCAATACCATTGATCGTCATTTCGAAGTGTTTTGCTGATAGTTCTGTGATATCAACTTTTTGGTCACCATTTAAGGTTAAGTCTTTTAGCGAACCATTCACTAACTCAAATTTGAAATATTCGTCAACCAAAACATTTTCTTTCGTACTAATTTCCAACGAACCATCAAGACATTTGAATCTGAGATAATCCAACTCTTTGCTAGCACCTTTCACACTACCTGAGGGGGAGCCTACAGCAACCAATTTGATAGTTGACGGTACGTTTATCGTTAATTTGCTATAGTCACAGGCAGGTAATTTTCTTTCAATCTGCACTTCATCCGCCAATACAAATTGACTAGTAGTCAACAATATTGCTAAGTAACTGTAATTTATCATTTTCACTGAATTCTCTCTAAAAAATATAACGCCCGGCTAAGGGGTTGACAACGCACCACCGAACTCAAAAAACACCCTGTAAACGCTGAACTTCAATTTTGCACTAAAGCCGCCACGCGTTGGCAATCCCTCTTGAGCCGTTTGTTATACGCGTGCTTCCGACCACACTGCAAATTCGTTACCGCTTGGCTCAATAAAATGGAAACGACAGCCTCCGGGAAAATCAAAAATTGGGCGAATAATTTGACCATCGCTATTCTGGACTTTGGCTAAAGTGGTTTCTATGTTTGAGCTATAAAAGATAAGAAGTGCACCACCCAATGCTGTCTGACTACAACAGTCAGCTTTAAAAAAACCGCCATCTAAACCCTGATTTGAGAATGCTGTATATTCAGGACCATAATCAGTAAATTCCCAGCCAAAAACTGAAGAGAAAAATGATTTTGTTGCCTCTAAATTTTTTGCTGCAAACTCGACATAATTCAGCTTTTCATTCTGATTCATTTCACGACTCCATTGTTAAATTTCCATATAGCGTATAACGCCCGGCTAAGGGGTTGACAACGCACCGCCGAACTCAAAAAACACAGTGTAAACACTGAACTTTAATTTTGCACTAAAGTCGCCAAGCGTTGGCAATCCCTCTTGAGCCGTTTGTTA
>NZ_CAWNMS010000014.1:0-2116 GCF_963875605.1 Vibrio sp. V04_P4A5T148 | reverse complement strand
GCGTTGTCAACCCCTTAGCCGGGCGTTATGCAACTCAGGTAAATTTAGGGGTTCAATCTTTTTAGATTTCTCCGGCCATTCGTTTTATGTTGTCGGCAAATGAGCTTTTTTACCCTAAAATTCGTGGTTCACTCAAGCCGTAAAACAGACAAACTTCTTTGTTTGCCTCAATCAGTTTTGGTGCTGGTTTCTTGGCAATTCAGCGTGCGCAAAGTGTGGAAAGTGAAAGTTTATCGAGCCTTTCTACTTGCTGAAAGTCTTGCTTGTTGAGTTTGTCTCATTCAAAAGCTTGGATTGTTGTTGAAAGGTGGACTTTGTTTTGGCGGCTTATTTATCACAGTTCTTGCTTGGGTTGATTCTTGAATCACTCAACCATTGCAATCGTGGCTTTTGGTCGTATAAATTCGGTTTATCTCATTGAATTTGCATAACAAACGGCTCAAGAGGGATTGCCAACGCTTGGCGACTTTAGTGCAAAATTGAAGTTCAGTGTTTACAGTGGTTTTTTTGAGTTCGGCGGTGCGTTGTCAACCCCTTAGCCGGGCGTTAGGCAAGGTGAGTTTTTATCAGCTAAATCGAGTTGAAATTGAGCAGTAAATTTCATGTTTTGTGGCTTAATTTAAGCAATAAATAATCATCACATATTTGCTGTTTCTTGATCGCGTTGAGTTGCTTTTCGTTGTGAGTTTAGCGGTGAAATAACCTTCAGCATCCAAACGTCCGCCGAGCATGCTACGCTCGTCACTTTTCTTCCAAATCGCTCAATTTGAATTTTTTGGTTTCTTTGCTGATTTAGGGTTTTGGTTTATAAATGAATGGGTTAGTTTGTTTTAAGTTTATAAAAAAGCTCGTTCTTTAGTTTTGAAAGTGTCGGCGTCAATCAGTTGGCCTAACAAACGGCTCAAGAGGGATTGCCAACGCTTGGCGACTTTAGTGCAAAATTGAAGTTCAGCGTTTACAGTGTGTTTTTTAAGTTCGGCTATGCGTTGTCAACCCCTTAGCCGGGCGTTATAAGCTTTGGAGGCTTTAGTGATTACAATTCGAGAAATGGATATTTCCGATTACGATTCAGTGATTGATCTGTGGTGCCAGACGGAAAGCTTGTCATTAAGAGATGTTGATTCTAAACAAAGCATTGAAAGTTACCTTAACCGAAACTCTGGGCTAAGTTTTGTTGCGTTAAGCGGCAATAAATTATTGGTGCGGTACTCGTTGGGACCGATGGTCGCAGAGGGTATCTGCAACATTTGGCTGTTTCATCAGAATTTCGAGGCCAAAAAATAGGTAAAGCTTTGGTTGAAAAATCAGTTGATGCTTTGACTTCGATTGGTGTTTCAAAGACGCATTTATTTGTTTATAGCAATAATGTTAACGCGCAAAATTTTTACGAAAAATTAGGCTGGTTTCCAAGGGATGAAATACGCATGTATTCGTTTAATAACTCAAGTAATCCAAACGTTTAGTGGCAGCTTATAACAAACGGTTCAAGAGGGACTGCCAACGCGTGGCGGTTTTTGTTCAAATCAGCATTTGTGATTACGGTTGTTATTTTAGGTTCAGTGTTTTGCGTTGTCAGCCCCTTAACCGGGCGTTATGCAACTCAGGTAAATTTAGGGGCTCAATCTTTTGGGATTTTTCCGGCCATTCGTTTTGTGTTGTCGGCAAATGAGCATTTTTACCTTCAAATTCATTGTGAACTCAAGCCGTAAAACAGGCAAAGTTCTTTGTTTGCCTCAATCAGTTTTAGCGCTGGTTCGTTGCCAATTCAGCGTGCGTAAAGTGTGGAAAGGGTAAGTTTATCGAGCATTTTGCACTTGCTGAAAGTCTTGCTTGTTGAGTTTGTCTCATTCAAAAGCTTGGTTTGTTGCTGAAAGGTGGACTTTGTTTTGGCGGCTTATTTATCACGGCTCTGGCGTGGGTTGGTTCTTGAATTACTCAACCATTGCAATTGTGACTTTTGATCGAGTAAAGTCAGTTTATCTTATTGAATTTGCATAACAAACGGCTCAAGAGGGATTGCCAACGCGTGGCGGCTTTAGTGCAAAATTGAAGTTCAGTGTTTACAGTGTGTTTTTTGAGTTCGGCGGTGCGTTGTCAACCCCTTAGCCGGGCGTTA
>NZ_CAWNMS010000013.1:0-2209 GCF_963875605.1 Vibrio sp. V04_P4A5T148 | reverse complement strand
CGGGCGTTAGCTGAGGTTAAGAAAAGCCATAAAATTAAGCGCTTATTTTTCTTAGTCTGAGGCTCTAGCTTTACACCTGAAAGTCAGCACTTTTCCATGTATCTCGCCAGTGGCACTGTTCGTGAAGTGCTTGAACTAACCGAAGTCTGTTTACGGGAAGTGGTGTGTTTGTTTATTTCTTTGGTGTGGCTTCTTTGGTTTTGAAGCTCTTTCGCGCCTAAATGGGTTTTGCGCACTTGGTTGTTGGCCTCTTCGACATAATTCTTTGTAAATTTAAGTTCTAGAAGCTCGTCAAGTTTTCCTGTTATTTCTTCTTTGCCAAGTGCGTTTCGTGGATTAGGTTTTAGTTTCTCAGTTGTCCGTTTTACTTTATCGCTTGAAAGCAATAATGTGTTTTAAATTAAGCCGTTGGGTAGTCAATCTCCGGCTAAAGTGCAGCAGCTAACAAACGGCTCAAGAGGGATTGCCAACGCGTGGCGGCTTTAGTGCAAAATTGAAGCTCAGTGTTTACGGTGTGTTTTTTTAAGTTCGGCTATGCGTTGTCAACCCCTTAGCCGGGCGTTATGCTTAATCATTTTAAAACAGTGGGTTATGGTTTTTCTTTGCTCCCTCGGCTGGTTGGTTTCGCGTTTGTCGGCAAGTTGGCTTTTTTGAGCGCTGTTTTTCGGACACTTATTCTTTGGTGCTAGAAATTCAGAGAATTGCCTCATTCAATTTTCGGGCAATCGAGAGGTTAGGGCGGTTGGCTCAATCAAAATTTTGATCTTAGGTTTGTTCGTTTTAGCGGCCAAAGCTCCAAGTCTGATTTTCAAAATGATGAGTCATTTCAGTTTTTGGCTTTTTGGATTTTGTTCGTGAGTTAAAGTCGAGTTAATCTTGGTTCTGGCAAAACATAAGTCATTGAAGCTTAAGCATAACAAACGCTTCAAGAGGGACAGCCAACGCGTGGCATTTTTACCATGCGTTGGTTTTTGTGATTACGATGTAATGGGGAAAGTTGGTCGTGGCGTTGGCTGCCCCTTGAGCGGGCGTTATGCAACTCAGGTAAATTTAGGGGTTCAATCTTTTTAGATTTCTCCGGCCATTCGTTTTGTGTTGTCGGCAAATGAGCATTTTTACCCTAAAATTCGAGGTTTACTCAAGCCGTAAAACAGGCAAGGTTCTTTGTTTGCCTCAATCAGTTTTAGCGTTGGCGCGTTGTCAAATTAGTGGGCGCAAAGTGTGGAAAGGGCAAGTTTATCGAGCATTTTGTACTTGCTGAAGATTTCGCTCGTTGAGTTTGTTTCCTTCAAAAGCTTGGTTTGTTGCTGAAAGGTGGACTTTGTTTTGGCGGCTTATTTATCACGGCTCTGGCTTGGGTTGGTTCTTGAATCACTCAACCATTGCAATGGTTGCCTTTGGCCGTGTAAATTTGGTTTATCTCATTGAATTTGCATAACAAGCGGCTCAAGAGGGATTGTCAACGCGTGGCGGTTTTAGTGCAAAATTGAAGTTCAGTGTTTAAGTGTGTTTTTTAAGTTAGGCGGTGCGTTGTCAACCCCTTAGCCGGGCGTTATGTTTAATCACGTCAAATCAGTTGGTTGTATCTTTTCTTTGCTCCCTCGGCTTGTTGATTTTGTGCTTGTCGGTAAGTTGGTTTCGTTTGGCGCTGTTTTCCGGACACTTGTTCTTTGGCTCTGGAAATTCAGAGAGTTGCCTCAGTCAATTCTCGGGTAAGCACGAGGTAGGGCGGTTGGCTCAATCAGAAATTTGATCTTAGGTTTTGGGCTTGAACAGTCGAAATTTGAAGTCTGTTTTTCAAATCTATGAGTCATTTCAGTTTTTTAGGTTTTGGCTTTTGTTTGTGAGTCAACGCTGAGTTAATCTTGGTTTTGGTAAAACGTAAGCCCTTGAAGCTTAAACATAACAAAGCGTTAAAGAGGGATTCGTGCCGCGTGGCATTTTTGGTATGCGGTGATTTTGGTGGTGAAAGTGGTCTGCGGAAAGTTGGTTTATGCGGCACTCACCCCTTAACGCGGCGTTAGGCAAGGTGAGTTTTTATCAGCTAAATCGAGTTGGAATTGAACGGTAAATTCAATGTTTTCTGGCTTAAGTTAAGCGATAAATAGTCATCACATATTTGTTGTTTCTTGATCGCGTTGGGTTGCTTAGCGCTGTAAATTCAGCGGCAAAATAACCTTAAGCATCCAAACGTCCGCCGAGCATGCTA
>NZ_CAWNMS010000012.1:0-2225 GCF_963875605.1 Vibrio sp. V04_P4A5T148 | reverse complement strand
AAATTGAGCGGTTTGGAAGAAAAGTGACGAGCGTAGCATGCTCGGCGTACGTTTGGATGCTGAAGGTTATTTCACCGATGAATTCACAGCGATAAACAACCCAACGCGATCAAGAAACAACAAATGTGTGATGACGATTTATTGCTTAAGTTAAGCCACAAAACATGGAATTTACCGTTCAATTCCAACTCGTTTTAGCTGATAAAAACTCACTTTGCCTAACGCCGCGTTAAGGGGCGATAACGCAATACCAACTAAACTTAAATATTGTGCCATAAACACTTAAGCTGAACTTTGAGCTAGAACCGCTAAGCGTTAGGAGTCCCTCTTAAACGCTTTGTTAGGCTTTTTTTACCAAGTGCTCTTTACTCTTTAGCTTGCTGTAAAGTGAGTCAGAGTCTTTAAACCAAACAAGATCATAAAACTCATTGTTGGAAAATCGGAGTTTTACCTTTGGTGTACCAAGATATTTTGAGTACTCCACAGACACAATTTCTTCGTGGTTTCGCTTAAAGTTGTAACCTGAGTTTTGGTGACGAAATTCAACCCCTACGTTGTTTACTATAACAATGTCACTACGATGATTATGTAAAGCATTGCAATAGCGTTTATCTATAATCCTCAATACATACATAATAAGTGCACAAATCACTAAGCCTGTAGTAAAAGAGCCATTCACAACAAAAATTGTAGGTTTGAAATATAAAGCAACTAAGCAAGGAATAATAAACCCATAATTAAGCCACTTTAGCAATTTCAGCCGCTGTTCTAAAAACTCAATATCGCACTTATATTCCATTTACTATTACCTAAAGCCTAACGCCCTGTTAAGGGGTGAGCGACGCAATACAAAAGCCACCGCATACCATCTTAATCACTAAAACTAACGCATAGTAAAAATGCCACGCGTTGCGAATCCCTCTTGAACAGTTTGTTATGTTTGTTCTTGACTATTGCCACCTGTAAAACGGTAGACGCGCTTAGTAACCTTATGACTACCACCACCCAAGCTGATAGAAGCACCGTCTAAATTACCGGAAGCATTCAAACCACCACTTCCTGTACCTTCATAGTATTCTTCAATTTCAACTTCGTGTGCATTTTTAATACGTTCAGCTATTGCCAGCTCTTGAGCAACTGCTGCTTGCATTTTTGCCATGTTTAAAGCGATAGCTTGCTTTCTCGCTTCAGCGTCCAGCGCCTCAATCTCGCCTGAGCCGTGCAATCTTTCAGTTTCTCTTGCCGATTCAATAACGACACCAGTCAATGCACTAAGAACAGGCGAGCTAGCTTCTAAGACCTTCAAGGCTGCATCTAGTACTTTTTGAGATGCTTTCTGTTCAACCAAATCACTCATAATTTCCTCGTAAAACATAACGCCGCGTTAAGTAGTGAGCAACGCCTCCACCTAACCTAACCCATTACACCGTAAACACAAAAATCAACTTGAACTGAGAATGCCCAGCGTTGCGAATCTGCCTTAAACGCTTTGTTATAACTTAGATGACACCGCATCTCTAAGTAGCCAGATGACGCCAACTAAACTTTCCGTTTTATTTGTACTTTCAAGATTGTCAGGGCAAACCCAGTTTAAAAAATCATCAGCATGTTGCCCGCCAAACATTTCAATAATTTCTTTTTGCACTTCAATCGGAGAAAGATACACAGACTTGTCACTAACATGCGCAACACAGTGATTTCTTAGCTTGTTAATTGCTTTGTTCTTTTTGACTGATTCATTAAATTGCCCCCTTACTTTATTATGCTCAGGAATCAATTTATTGAATTCATTGCCATACTTGGTGTTTAGCTCTACATATTTACAGCAGTTAATCACTAACGAAAATGTACACAACCTCCAAATACACTGTCTTTTTGTAAGGTTCTGCGACTCTTTCATAAATGGCTTCGATTCATAGTCCTTTAGGACTGTAACAGCCATCGTTAGATCTCCAAGCAAGTCTGTCAATATTTGCTCTATTTCAACCCATTTTTCTGACATAGCTTCCTCTGAGTTATAACGCTATCTATACAACAAAATGCGACCTAATTTACCACGCTACCGCCACTTATCATGAACTTTGATAATTAGAAATCTATCATATAAATCTTTTTTATCAGATGGTTAGTTGAATAAAAACTGCGTCAGACTTCACATTAGACGACTTTATGCAACTTAGTTTGTTGACTAAACCAAAAACAACAATACTGTATATAAAAACAGG
>NZ_CAWNMS010000011.1:0-88588 GCF_963875605.1 Vibrio sp. V04_P4A5T148 | reverse complement strand
ATGAACCTAAGCACTCAGGTTCAATGAACATATTTCTATTTTTTATGTAACAGCATATTTTTTAAATAATTGTGGTCAGTCCAGTGGCTCATTATCACAATGGCGGCTATATGGCTTATCGTTGCCAGCATCGTTAGATTTGCGAACGCTCCATGCAATTCGCTGAGCCAGTCATTTGCCGATAACATGTCCAGTTGTGTTGCCCAGCCGCTAAGTCCTGTTAGGAGGAGGCCAGACCACAAAATCCAGACCATCACAGCTCCAGCTGGGTTGTGCCCTTCATGGTGATCTTCTTTTGTTTCTATAACTTGCTTTATGTGAATAAACGCATTGTGTATTGAAGGCTTAAAGGCAGACAAGCGAGCAGGGGAATGGACAATAAGCCCCCAAATGAGACGAAGGCATATCGTGATCATCAGTAGATAGCCAATCCATTGGTGTGTTTTACTACCTTCTTCTGTTATGAGGTAGTTGGTTAAGAAAGATCCCGCCATAATCCAATGTGTCAAGCGAACAAATAGATCCCATTTGTAAGTTTTAGGCATTTTAGCGTTCCTCTATTTTGTTTATATTATCAAGATTGAAATGGATTTCTGTCGTTTAATTAATCTAAATAAATCCCGCCATTATTAATTCTGTCAGTGTTCGATAAAGGAATTTGCCATATTAATCTTAAGAAAAACTTAAGACATTTAACGCATGAAGATAAAATAGGCGATAGTTTTTCGTTTTACAAAATGAAATGGAACTTATTTCTTTTATCAATGCCTTAACGTATTATCTAATCATTCATTTAATCTTAATAGTTGTTGAAATTTATGCTCAATAAAATCAAACCCTACTTAGGGCCTCTCTATCCGATTGCTGCCGTATTCGTGGTGGGGCTAGTTATCTTTTTTGTTTCTCGTTTAGGACTGGCTATCTGGCATTTTGAACGGGTGAGTGATGCTGGTGGATGGCTCACCATTTTCTTAAGTGGTCTGCGAGTTGATATTGTTTCTCTTTGTTATTTGCTCATTTTACCAGCGTTGTTATCTAGCCTACTGTCTGGCGATCATGCTGTCGGTCGGGTTTGGCATTGGTTTTTACGTGTGTGGATTACCGGCGGTTTGTGGTTGATTGTTTACATGGAAGCAGCAACACCGCCATTTATTATTGAGTACGATCTGCGACCTAATCGAATTTTTATCGAATATCTCATTTATCCCAAAGAAGTTTTCAGTATGCTTTGGAGTGGCTATAAATTTGAACTTTTCCTTGGTGCCGTAGTTTCCACGTTCACACTTTTTGTCGGTTGGAAATGGAGCAAGCAGCTTGTTTCGAACTTAAGCTTTCCTAAATGGTATTGGCGTCCGCTGATTGCTATTTTTGTTGTGGCTATTGGTATTTTGGGGGCGCGTTCTTCACTGGGACACCGTCCATTAAATCCGGCGATGGTGGCTTTTTCTAGTGACCCTTTGGTGAATGATTTAACGTTAAACTCCTCATTTTCAGCGATTTTTGCTGCCAAACAGATGAAATCTGAAGCGAGTGCTTTTGAGTTTTACCCGAAAATGGATAAGCAGGAGATCGTCCAAGAAATTCGTGCATCCATGAATGTCGACAATAAAGACTTTGTCTCTGCACAACAACCTAGCATGGCAATGCATCAAGCGACCTATCAAGGCCAGCCTAAAAATATCGTAATCCTTCTGCTTGAAAGTCACGGTGCACGTTATGTTAGCCGTCTTGGTGGTATCGATGCGTCACCCAATATCGATAAACTGATTGATGAGGGGTGGGCATTCACCCGTTTGTACGCAACGGGAACGCGTTCTGTTCGTGGTATTGAAGCGGTGACCACTGGGTTTTCTCCGACTCCTGCACGTTCGGTGGTCAAGTTAGGTAAAAGCCAAACGAATTTCTTTTCAATTGCGGATTTATTAAAGTCTCGAAATTACCACACACAATTTATTTACGGTGGTGAAAGCCACTTTGACAATATGAAGAGTTTCTTCTTAGGTAACGGTTTTGTCGATATGCAAGACTTCCCAACTTTTGAGTCGCCTAAATATGTTGGTTCATGGGGCGCGTCAGATGAAGATCTCTACAATAAGGCAGATCAGCAATTTACGAAGATGAGTCGTGAAGGTAAACCGTTCTTTAGCTTAGTTTTTAGCTCATCGAACCACAGCCCATTTGAATACCCTGATAACGTGATTGAACCGTATAATGAGCCAAAGCAAACGGTGGAAAATGCGGTGAAATATGCAGACTATGCGCTTGGACAGTTCATTGAAAAAGCGAAAAAGTCATCATATTGGGATAACACGGTGTTTGTTGCTGTGGCAGATCATGATGCTAGAACACAGGGTAATCAGCCTGTACCAGTCGATTACTTCCGAATTCCAGCGGTGATTTTTGGTGGCGGCATTGAACACCGCATTGACGATCGTCTAGTTAGTCAAATTGACCTTGCACCCACACTGCTTTCTTTGGCCGGTATCAGTAGCCAAAACCCAATGATTGGGTTCGATTTAACTCATGATGTTCCTGCTGAGAAGCAGCGAGTAATGATGCAACGAGATAAAAACTATGGCTATATGACAGCAGACAACCAACTGGTTGTTATTCGGCCTGAGCAAGGTATTTCTACTTATCAATATGATTTTAAATCAGATACCCTGACAGAAAAAGAGTTGGATCCAGAAGTGGTTAAACGTGCTCATGCCAATGCTATGTGGGGAAGCTTAGCGTTTAAAGAAAACTACTACACCGCATCTGATTCATATTGATTATATTTTTATCCACTTATAGCGTTATGCGATAAATCAGTACCCAAACGTGGCTGAGAAACATAAACTGGTTGGACTTAAACAAGTTTAGCCAGTTTGTGAGGCGCAAAATGTTAGAAAAAGAGAACCTGATTAAACTTGCGCGTATGCCAATGCCGTTTGGTAAGTATGCAGGGCGAGCGCTTATCGACTTACCAGAAGAGTATTTGCTGTGGTTTGATAAGAAGGGCTTCCCTGAAGGGGAGCTCGGGCGTTTGCTGCAACTTTGCTTAGCGTTGAAAATTGAAGGATTGGATAGCGTGGTTAAGCCACTAAAGCGTATGTGATCTAGTGGCTAACCGCGTTATTTTTTCATCAGTTTGGCGAGATCGGCAAAGGGGTTATAGGTCGCGCTTTGATGATCGTCTAATCTCGCAACAGGCTCAGCGCCAAATCGGTCGTGGTCTGAATATTTAGAGTGCTCATGATCGTGACAATAGAGGCATAAAAGCTCCCAGTTACTGCCATCTTCAGGGTTATTGGTGTGATCGTGATCTTTGTGGTGCACAGTTAATTCTCGTAAATTTGAATAAACGAATTCACGCGCGCAATTGCCACACACCCAAGGGTAAAGTTTAAGTGCTTTTTCTCGGTAACCGCTCTCTTTACGAGCATAATTGGCACTTGAACCATAAAAATCTGACGACATGTTAATTCCAACCATTGATTAAAAATACTTTTTCGATATTAAAAACCAAAAATCTGCGCTAATCAAAGTTTGTGTGATTTATTTTAATGCACGTCCTCACACCTTAGCGTAAGTGTCACTTTTACCACTCAATCTCAATCGGCGTGCCTTCTTTGACTAGGCTCAAAAATTCATCCATTTCTGAGTTAGTCAGTGCAATACAACCATTAGTCCAATCAAAACTTTGCACATATTCTGGTCGTTGCTTGTCGCCATTTTTTAGACCATGGATTTTTATATCACCACCGGGATTGATGTTTAAGCGCTGTGCATGCACTTTATCTTGATGATTCGGGTAACTGATATGAATCGAACGATAATAGCCAGAATCATTACTGATAGCTTCAAGATAGTATCGACCTTCTGGAGTACGTTGATCGCCTTCTTGCTGTTTATGGCCTTTGGGTTCTTTACCCAAGGCAATTCGATACTCTTGAATGATCTGCTGTCCCGAGATTAAGTACATGCGACGCTTAGATTTATCCACTTTGACCAGATCAATCTCAGCCGCTGCGCTGTTGAGTGAAAAACATAGAAACAAAAGTAGCCTAAAGTATCGAGTCATAAGAGAGTGTCAGTACTGATAAGGTGGCAAATAGAGAGACATTATGCAGCGGAAGAATGAACGTGGCTAGTTGTCAATGTTGTCTTGTAAATAAGACAATGCTAAAAATAATAGGGCTAACCATGTAATAAATGGAAACAGAATCTCAAAAATGTAGGTTAACTCTAGGATGTAAAAACATAGAGTGCAAATTTGCGGCCGACTTAACAGTGACTTTCTTAAGAGTTTGATTGCACATGATCTTTTGTCTAATTTTGCAATGAAAATTATTAAAATGTCAGGCCGCTCATATGTTCTCTCGTACTTTACTCAAACAGATTTCTTCTGCTCGCAACCACCGTATGCTCGCGGAAGCAACGTTTGATTTTCTTCAAAGTTTCATTTCTCCCAAATCAATGCGGATCTTTCATGCACCAACATTAAACAAGCGCAATGAGTCATTATTTGAGTACAACTTACCGACTGCTCTGCAAAAGTATCCAAATACCTTTTGGAATTGGGCCGCACAATTTGACACCTCAGATGGTCTAATTCCACTAGCGATCAACACCTGTAATTGGGACTACCGTAGTGTGATGGGCGGTGAGTCTTATCTTTTTATGTTAGATAACCACCCTGATTTAAGAACCTATTTGCTGCTTGAGGCAATTGATAACGTCAACATTCATGCGAAAACAGAATCCGGAGAGCTCGATTGTTTGCAACTGATTGCGGCTCGTTGGCAATGTCTTCGCGCGGAATCTGAAGCGGCAAAGGAGTTTAAAAATAGAGATATCCGCGAAGCAAAGTATTTGGATGAAATTAAACAGCGCGAAATGTTCATTGATAATATGAAGCTGGTTCATCAATTAGCGATTGAACTGGCTAACCCAGACAATTTGGATGCGCTGCACAGAGCGGCCGTTGATGTAACGAAAACACGCTTAGGGTTTGATCGAGCCGCTTTTTTAGTTCTTGATATGAAAAAACGTTGTTTTAGCGGAACTTATGGTACGGATGAAAGCGGAAAAACGGTGAGCGAACACCATACCCAATACGATTTGCACCAGCTAGAAGAAAGTTATTTAAGCGGTCTTTCTGATGATACTAAAAGTTTGGTGCTGATCGACGATGCTCCTCTATACACGGCAGGAAATGTGGTAGGACAAGGGTGGAATGGGATGTTAATCCTACGTGATGGTAATGAAACCATTGGTTGGATCGCGATTGATAACTACATTAATCGACAGCCCATTACTGAATACCAAAAGCAGATGTTGGAATCTTTTGGTTCATTGCTTGCGCAAATTTATATTCGCAAGCGTCAGGAGCAAAATGTTCGCATGTTGCATGCGAGCATGGTTGAACTGTCACGTTGTATGACGGTGAGTGACGTGTGCAAATCGGCGGTCAGTTTTGCGATTAACCGCATGGGTATTGATCGTCTGGCAGTATTTTTGACCGATAAACACTGCTCGTACATTCAAGGAACGTGGGGAACCGATATCCAAGGCAATATCGTGGATGAATCCTATTTCCGTTCTGGAACCACCAATAATATGATTGTTGATATGGCCAAAGCCAATCCCAATGAGGTGGTGTTTGAAGAGTCAGTCCCTATTTATCATGACAGCAACATTGTTGGTTTTGGCTGGACAGCCATGACCATGCTTACCAACAATGGTGAGCCTATCGCTTTCATTGCTGCGGACAATTTGATCCGCCGCTCACCACTGACTTCACAACTGCGAGAAGTGATCCGCATGTTCGCCTCGAATTTAACCGAAGTATTGATGCGCACCAGTGCTCAGCAGGCGATCAGTGAACTGAATGAGAATTTAGAAATTGAGGTGCGTAACCGTACCTATGAGTTACAAAAAGTGAACGACAAACTGGACTTAATGGCCAAAATGGATCCATTAACTCGCCTTGGAAATCGTCGGATGTTATCTCATTTATTGGAACGCATCGGTTCGAGAGTACAAGCGGAGACCGTAAGCTATGGTTTAATTCTGCTTGATATTGATCACTTTGGTTTATTTAATAATTACTACGGTCACTTAGAAGGGGATATTGCTTTGATTCGTATTGGCCATATTCTCAACCAACATGCTCAGGCAGAGAATGAACTCTTTTGCCGAATTGGTGGTGAAGAATTTATATTGTTGGTGGCCAACCGCGATGCAGCAGAAGTGAAAGCGTTGGCTGAAAGCATACGCTTTAGTATTGAACGAGAGCAGATTGAACATAGTGAGAACCCTGATGGTGACTGCTTAAGTGTCTCGATTGGTTACACTATTGCCCAGTACCTTCCCAGTGAACTTAAGTTTGAGGAGATGTACAGCAAAGCGGATAAGGCACTTTACCAAGCAAAAGATAATGGCAGAAACCAAGTCGTTGGTTACTCTGAGCAAAAACACCGTACTCGAAATGATAAAGTCGCCGCGCCAAATTCATAGTGTTGGCGCGACGAGCCATGACAAAAATAATGAGAACAGCAAATTATTCAGTCTGAGAGGTAATATTCAACCGTTGAAACGACGCGTACTTTTTTGATGTAAGGAGTATTGTTATCACGATCCACAATACTAAATTGTCCCTGTGAAGCGCGTTTAATCTTGCCAAGTGAGCTTTGCGAATCTTTGGCAAATTTCTCTGCGACTTCTCTTGCCTGTTTGGTCGCTTCTTCAATCATGTCGGGTTTGATTTCATTCAGTCCAGAGAATGAATAATCAACGCGGTTGTTGTAAGGATCTTGATTAAAAACGATGCCTTGTTTTCCTAAATTGCCGAGCTTATTAATGGCCTCGCGCACTAGGTCAACTTGATTGCTGTACACCGTAATGGTTTGGTTCGCTAAATAACGAAACTCGACTAAATTTTCTCCACCATACTGCTGTGCCTTTTTGTCGATCACCGCTGGCGATGATAGCGAGACACTTTTTTCATCAATGCCTTGTTGAGCTAAAAATGCGGTCACCAGTTGGCTCTGCTTTTCAATCGTGTTGAACATAGTGGGTAAATCATTGTCGGCCACACTAAATTGGATCGGCCAAACAACGGTGTCGGCGGGATATTCTCGCTCTGATAATCCTTTAACGGTCACCACGCGCTCATACTCTTTATATTTCACAGCCGTTTGCTGCACAAAGTAACCGAGGGTTGCGAGCCCGAGTATTAAACTCAAACCGATGATCAATGAAGCGCTACTTTTTATTTGCATGCCTTGTTTTCCTTTTGTTGGCAACAGTCCCAAAATGACTTGAAGTCACAGCGGCTAGTCGTTTGGATATAACAACACACCTTAGATTTGATCTTGTGATTTCGACAGCTATTTTCGGTTAGAGTTTTGCCAGAGATTCTAACTTTTTATGCTGGCGCTTAGTTTGCTTTTTTTGAATGGCATCAATCATAGAGATTAACGCTGAGCCATCCCAATCACTTTTCTGAGGTGCGTACAAAGTTTTAAGTTGCTGGTTGACTTGTGCATCTAGTGCGGTTTTCTCTTCATCACTTAATACGACTGAATCACGCCAGAGGGTGAAGTAATAGCTGATTTTGGCACCATCTTGGCTTTGTACTGCTTCTTTTAACTGTTGATATTGGTGGTCTTCAAGCGGTTGATGATGAGCGTTGGTTTCCTGTGCTGCTGTTTGTGGCGCGTTATGAAATGACCAAGCGACTACCATAGTCGCCATCCATAACAGTGCAAAAAATGCGGTAAAGTAGGGCCAGTATCCTGCATCTTTAACGGTGACGGTTTGTACTGTTGGTGGTGTCAGCACAGAGGTGGATGGGTTGAGTAATTCACCTGGCGAAACCTCTAGCGTTAGTCCTTTGGCTTGCGCGCTTTGCTGAGATTCGTTTTTGGTGTCCCACCAACTGACGGTGAGATCCGCCAGCTCAACCTTACCGACGGTTTTTGGGATGAGTACTTGTTTTAGCGTCATTTGCACATCGCCATTATCTAAGCTTTTAAACTGAGGCTTTTCAGCATAGAGCCGAATTGAGTCTGGATATTGCACTGAGAGGTTAGGCAACTGCGTCTGCGTAAGGCCTTTCACTGTCAGAATCCATTCACGAGTCAACGATTCACCTACTTTGGTTTTAAAGTTCTCGGCGGTGATGATCTGCCCTGTGGCATCTCGCCACGTTTGGTTGAGTGTTAGTTTTGGCGTAGGTAGCCAAGTGCCTTGATAGCTATCTGGTTTCGGCAGTACGGTGAGCGAAAAGGTTTTGGCCGGAATATCGACTTGCAGCAAGCGGGTGCTGCCCGTTTGGTTGTTACCATAGATGAGGCCAGCTTTAAACGCAGGGCCGGATAACGTGAAAGTTCCTGCCTCTTGGGCCGTGACTCTAAATTTTTGGTCTACAACGGTGACTTCAACCCCATCCAATAAGCTTTGGTACTGGTTAGCTTCTCCCTCGGTCGTCAGTTCTAATCCTTGTACAGCGGGTGGCGTAATTTGTGGATTTTGCAGCCTTCTTGGATCAGCTTTGATGATTAGGCGAGCATTGAGAAAAGTGCTTTCACTCGGGTAGAGTTTGCTACGTTCTAGATCGGCTTGTATTTCAACAAGGTCAGATTGCTTGGGCGCTTCACCATCAGCGATAACTTGAATCGCGATCGGTTGAGTAGTTGCCCCATTGACGCTAAAACTAGGAATGGTCAGTATGCCGAGTTTGTTGGCTGCCAACGATACATTCCATTCACTGCGCGTGCTGCGATCGCCATTGATGATGTTCACCGAAGTACCAAAACTTGGGCGGCCAAGAAAAAAATCGTCTTCTAACACCTTAAAGTCGATCGCATCGGTCGATACTTTTTCATCGGCAACAATTCGTAATTGGAATACTTCATTTTTCGCGACCTTATTTTTACTGACGCTGGCGTAAAGTGCAGCCGCGTTAGCGGCCGAGCTCAGTAGAGCAACAGAAACTAGGCTGATAATCGCAGCCCAAAATGAACGCTTGATCGATTTCATACTTACCACTTCTTGCTGTTATTTTGTGGAGGTTGTGCTTGGTCTTCTTGCCGTTGTCTTGCTTGTAGCAACAATTGTGCTTTGAGTAAGCCACTAGGATCTCGTGCACTTTCGACTTGTTCTAGCTTACGAAGTTGCGGGTCAACAGTTTGGCTATCGCTTTGCTGTTGCGATTGCTTCTGTGTTTGCTGCTCAGAGGCTTCTTTGTCACTGACCTCATCTTCGTTGTTCATTGATCCATTTGTTTGAGTCGCTTCAGTCGGCTGTTGAGAGGCAGGCGATTCATCCGCCGTGTTGGCCTTGGATCGCTCACTTTGCTCATCTTTACTTTGTGCCGATTGAGGCGAAGACTGAGAGCCGTCATCTTGCGGTGAGCCATCGCTTTGGTCGTCAGATTTATCTTCTGTTTGTTCGCCATCTTGTTGTTGTGCATCGTTTTTATTCTGTTCATTATTTTTATTTTCCGACCGATTTTGATCTTGATTTGGATCGGAAGGCTCACCAGACTGTTGCTGTTGCTGTTGCTGTTGCTGTTGCTGTTGCTGTTGCTGTTGCTGTTGCTGTTGCTGTTGCTGTTGCTGTTGCTGTTGCTGTTGCTGTTGCTGTTGCTGTTGCTGTTGCTGTTGCTGTTGCTGTGCTTTTTTTACGATTTCCAAATTATGCTGAGCATCTTTATGGTTTGGGTCGCGTTTTAACACCTCTTCATACAAGGTTTGGGCCTTTTCCAATTCTCCATTTTGCGCGTAGGCGTTGGCCAAGTTGTATTGCACTCGCACACTGTCTTGTGGCAGTTGAGAGAGGGTCTCCACCGCTGCCTGATATTCTCCAGCCTGATATTGAGCGATGCCTTTCCACTCTAAGTCTGTAAATTGTTCACTGGCCGCTTGATACTCTTTTGCATCAAAGGCTTTTTTGGCTTGTTGATTGCTATTTAGCCAAGGTGAAGCCTGTACACTATTGCTGTGCAGTATAGGGATGAAGAGCAGTAACAAAGAAAAAATGACGCCACGGCGAAACAAAAGCAAACACGGGATAATGAGGATCAGCACTAACCAATAGCCATTGTTAACGCGCTCTTTCACCATTTGTTGACTCTTGGTTGTACTGTGTGGTTGTTCGTTTTGGTCTAGCTTAGCGATCATTGCAACATCGCTATTGTCTAAGCTGATTGGCGTAAATAATCCATTTATAGTCTGCGCGAGCGACTGCATATTGGCAAAGTTGGTCTTGGCCACCACGGTCTGCCCTTGTGCATTTTTCAGTAAGCTGCCATCGCTGAGCGTAATGGGCGCGCCCGCTTGTGTACCAATGCCTAAGATCACCAATTTCCAACGCGTATTGGTAAGCTGTGTTTCAATCTGAGCTTGCTCTTGTGAGTCGATGTCATCGGTCAATAACACAATGTCACCTTGTGCAAGGCCGGCATTTTTCATCATGTCGATGGCTAATTGAACCGCGCGAGCTGCATCTGCGCCGGGGTAGGGCATAATATCGGGCGATAGATTGGGTACTAAGTTGCTTAGGGTTGCGGTGTCGGTGGTTAATGGGCTAACGGTATAGGCATCACCAGCATAGGCGACAAGCCCTGTACTACCTTCTTGCCATTGCATGAGTAAGTCGAGCGCTTTATAACGCGCTTGCGTTAAGCGGTTGGGTTTTATATCAGTAGCGTACATCGATAGTGACATGTCCATCACTAATACGCGCGCGTTACTATTGCTGTAACTGGGGCGTGTTTGAGATTCAAAACTCGGACCAGCTAGCGCCAGTACTGCGAGCAGCCAACTGATGCTGATGATCACAATGGCCGCGTTATGCTTTTTATCGCTCAAACCCATCGCCTTAGCCAGATGAGGTGCTATCAAAGAGTGTCGTTTGGCACGCAGAGTGAACCAGCCCAGCAGTAGTGCTAAGGGGAATAGTGCGGTTAACCACCAAGGTGTAAGAAAAACAAACTCAGACATGATTTCTCCTTAGTAGCGCTAAGAGTACAGAAAGCGCGAGCGCTATCGCCAACGGATAACCAAACCATTCGCTTTGTGGACGCCAAGTTTGGCTTGCTTGGCTTATGGGTTCTAATTGATTAATGGTGTCGTATATTTTGGCGAGATCTTGGCTATTTCGTGCGCGAAAATATTGGCCACCAGTCATGGTCGCTATTTGTGTTAACGTCTTCTCATCTAAATCTTCCGCGGTATTGATTTTTCGAGTCATAAAAAACTCTTTGACCATCATTTCGCCAGCGCCAACACCGACTGTGTAAATGGTGGCATTGTATTTTTGGGCAATTTTCGCAGCTTCGATTGGGTCGAGCACGCCAGCGGTATTGCTGCCATCGCTGAGTAAAATCATCACCCGCTGTGGGGCATCACTATCGATAAACGTTTTGGTCGCAAGCCCAATCCCTTCACCAATGGCGGTTTGGGTGCCGATCAGCTTAAGGACGGCTTGATTAAGCTGCTGGCGAATGGTGTTTCTATCCAGAGTCAACGGCGTCTGTAGATAGGCGTGATCGGCAAATAAGACTAACCCAAGGCGATCACCTTCGCGCTTGTCAATAAAATCAGAGAGCACATTTTTAACGGCGCTCAAACGATCAATGTACTGATCGCCAAGCAGCATATCTTCTTGGCTCATGGAGTAAGAGAGGTCAACCACCAGCATCAGATCTCGGTGTTTGGGCTGAGCAATAACCGGGTCGCCAAACCACACTGGACGGGCTGCGGCGATCAATACTAAGCACCAAATAATGCTCGCAATGATTTTAGCGATGATCTGGTTTGGTGCTTGACGCTGATTATCTTTAGGAAGGTAGGGCAGGTGAATCGCTGCCCTTTCTTTTGCTGGTGGTAAGAATCGATAAACGACCAGCGGGAGTGGCAGCAGACATAGCATCCACCACCACAATAACTCTATATTTGCCAAAGCCTAGCTATCTCCGTTTTTTAGGCGGCAAAGCATCATTAACCCATTGATAGCAGTGATTAATCAGCTCTTGACTGTTTTCTGTTTTCTGCTTTTGGTATAACGCTTGCTGCCACAATGTTTCATTGGGAACAAAAAGAGGGTAAGAAATTTGTGAATCTAAAAAGGTGTACCACTCTTTGCCGGTAAGATGTGCGATTTCCATACGAGGGTAGTAACAAAGCGCGGCTTGACGAAGTAGCTCAATCGCTGAAGAAGGAGTTAAATGCCCAAATTGGGGGTTGAGTAAACGCAGCGCCGTTTTTTTCGGGGCTAAGCGTTTACGACGCCAACGAATGGCTAACACCAGAATCAGCAGACAGAGCAGTATGCCCGCCGCGCTTGCCCACCATCCCCAAGCCAAGGGAAACCAAGAGGGTAGCTCAGGCAGTTGCATCGCGCTTAAATCTAAAAGTGTAGCTATTGATGATTCCTTCATTCTTTATATCCGGATAGTTGTTGCAACAAAGGTTTCTCACTAGAGAGTGAGGTATAAGAAATTGCCATAGTTTGACTCAATGATTTTAGTTTTTCTTTTTGAGATTCAAAGGCTTTTTTTAACCCTAAGCGCGTACTATTTTTCGAAAAGTTGAGCCAGCTCGTCTGTTGGTCATCGGTTACGCGTTCTACACCGCGAAATTGGGTCTCTCCTTGCTCTAATGGATCGTAAATGTGCACAATTTTTACACGATTATGTCGCTGCAATTGGTTGAGTATTGGTTGTAATGTGGCATTGAAATGGACGAAGTCACTGATCAAAATCACTTCACTGCCTTTAGGGCACAAACGATTCAACGCAGTTAGGCCGCGCTGCATGCTGTGTGATTTCGTTTTATCAAGCTCCAGCAGCTGTTGGTTTTGTAGTGTCACCAACTGTTGCAACAGCTGTAATGGCCCTTTTTGGCGGCTAGTCGGTTTTAACTCAACCAGTGTCGAACCAGTATCAATCACCGCGCCCACTCGGTCCTTGTTGGCAATGCTTAACCAACTGAGCAAGCTTGCCATGTGCGCCGCTTGCACTGATTTGAGCATTAACTGCGATCCAAACTGCATAGAGCGGCTCAGATCAACGTAAAGAATGACGGGTTTTTCTCGTTCTTCACTGAACAGTTTGGTATGAGGCTTTCCCGTACGCGCAGTAACGCGCCAGTCGATGGTCCGAATATCATCTCCTGCTTGGTATTGCCTGACCTCAGCAAAGTCCATTCCTCGGCCGAGTTGCTTGCTCTGATGCTGCCCCAATACTTGCGCCCATAAACTTTTAGCAGGTGGCAGCCAGCGAATAGCGTGCTGCTTGTAAGGCAACAGTTCAGCCAATGAAAGTGTGACACCCGTACTAAACGGTGGAAGTGACTCTTGCATAGTAAACCTTAGTCTTAGTGCTAAGCACTACCAACCAGTGAAAGTAAGTGAGTGATAACTTGGTTGGGATGTACGCCCTCAGCCTGTGCTTGGTAGCTCAATAATAGACGGTGGCGCAAAACCGGAAATACTATCGCTTGAACATCTTCAGGGCTGACAAAATCACGCCCACTGAGCCATGCATGAGCGCGAGCGCATCGATCAAGCGCGATGGTTGCTCGCGGGCTGACGCCCATCTCTAGCCATTGTGCCAACGTGGTATCGTAGTCTGCGGGTTTACGTGTTGCCATGATCAGGCGAATAATATATTGCTCAATAGGTTCGGCCATGTGAATGTTCAGCACTGCTTGTCGAGCACTGAAAATATCGCTTTGGCTTAATGTTGGCGGAGAGATTTTCTCAATTCCCTGCGCTTCCCCGCGGTTCAAACGTAAAATGGCGAGTTCATTTTCAGCGTCTGGATAATCAACGTTTAAATGCAATAAAAAACGATCCAACTGCGCTTCGGGTAGAGGATAAGTACCCTCTTGCTCGATCGGGTTTTGGGTAGCCATCACTAAAAAAAGTTCAGGTAACGGGTAGGTTTTTCGACCTGCCGTGATCTGTTTTTCAGCCATCGCCTCGAGCATCGCAGCTTGTACTTTGGCTGGAGCGCGGTTGATTTCATCAGCCAATACTAATGAGTTAAAAATCGGGCCCGCTTGAAAGGTGAACTCACCTGTTTCAGGGCGGAAGATATCGGTACCGGTTAAATCGGCGGGGAGCAGATCAGGCGTAAATTGGATTCGATGAAAATCACCTTCTATGCAATCGGCGAGTGATTTCACGGCACGGGTTTTTGCAAGGCCAGGAGGCCCCTCGACCAAAATGTGCCCATCAGCAAGAAGTGCAACTAATAACTGTTTAACCAAACCTGTCTGGCCTATGACTTGCTGATTTAAATAGTGTTGTAGCGATTGAAACGCGTGCGATGGCATTGAATGGGTCTCCTGCTGTTTTGCTGAATTAGTAATTTATTGATTCGAAAAGTTCCATGAAAAGTGTGATGCATCAACTGATTGGCGAATTATTATCCATTTGGCGAAACGAAAGAATGTTTGGTCACCATGCTCGACTATGCTTAGGAACAACCATTGTTGGCCATGATCACATTCTACGTGAAGATAAATCGATTCTATCGATAAATTTCTCAAGAGAGAGGGTTTGTTGCCGATACAAAAAAGTTATTCATGACAAGCCAATAATAAAGAGCGCAAATAATGTTCAAACTTAATTCGATGAGTATTAAGCAAAAGGTTGTATTAGGAATTACGTTCGCGGTACTCGCTTCGACGGTTATCGTTGGTGTAATGGCGCAGCGTCAAGCACGAGAGGTACTGGAGCACCGATTAATTGATATCGAACTTCCCTCGTTACTTGATCAAATCAGTAGCCAGATAGATCGAGAAGTATCGCAATTGCTCTTTTCTGCTGAGCAACTAGCCAATAATGAATTCATCAAGCAAGCCGTTCAGACGACCGATATTAATGCTGACGCTGAGGCGATGCTGATTAAGCAGCTCAATAATGTACGCGATCAATATTCGTTAAATGATGCTTCTGTGGCTAACCGAAAAACGGCGTATTACTGGAACCAAAATGGTTTTCTGCGTCAGCTTAATCAACAGCAAGATGGCTGGTTTTTTGGTTTTACGCAATCGGGACAAAAGACCATGGTCAGTATGTTCCAAGAGGCAAGTGGCGAAGTGAAAATGTTTGCCAACTACCAAAATGTCAGTGGCGATACGATGTCTGGTTTGTCGAAATCAATGGATGACATGGTGAACCTGCTCAATGGATTTAAAATCGAGGACACAGGTTTTGTCTTTTTGACCAACTCGAAAGGGGAAGTGCAAATCCATCGCCAAAAAGAGAAAGCTAAAGCCTCATTAACACAATTATACGGCTCAAACGCAAACCAACTATTGAATAAAAGCCGCTTCAACCTGATTTCGACAACCTATCAAAACCAAGATGTTTTTGTCGCTAGTGTCTACGTGAAATCGATGGACTGGTTTGTGATTGGTTCAGTACCTGTGTCGGAAGTCTTCGCCGAATTAAATGCCGTTGCGCAAAAAATGTTGTTCACAACCTTAGCTGTGGCGGGTTTATTTATTTTGATGGGTCTTTTTCTGGCCAATAGTATTGCTAACCCAATTAAACAGATTGCACAACGCTTTACCGATTTAGGTAAAGGCGATGGTGATTTATCGCAACGGATTGAGGTATTGGGCCGCGATGAAATCGCTCAATTATCAGCGGGCTTCAACGGTTTTATTGAGAAGATTCATCAATCGATGAAAGAAGTCGCTTCTACCAGCCATGCATTGCAGTCGGCGGCGGGTCGGGTGTCGGAAAAATCGACGCGAACTCATGACAATAGCCAAGAACAGCGTGACCAAACTATACAAGTGGTGGCGGCGATCAATCAAATGGGGGCCACTATCAGTGAAATTGCTTCTAACGCGGCGACGGCAGCTGAAACAGCAAATCACGCGGCTGATAACACTGAAGTAGGACGTGAAGTGGTAAGCAAAGCCAAAGATGCCATCAGTCGTTTAGCAGCGGATATCGAAAATACGGGTAAAGTGGTGGAGCAGCTAGCATCGACCACTCAAGATATTGGCTCTATTTTAGGTGTTATCCGTGGTATTTCTGAACAAACCAACTTGCTGGCATTAAACGCTGCAATTGAAGCGGCGAGAGCTGGAGAGCAAGGCCGAGGTTTTGCTGTGGTGGCAGACGAAGTACGCAATTTGGCCAGCCGCACGGCCTCTTCAACGGAAGAAATTCAAAAGATGATCAATCAATTACAAAACGATGTAAAAGATGCGGTCTCGGCGATGTCTTCTGGTAAGACTGTTACACAGGAAGGGGTTGACGCTTCCGATGAAGCGGTGAACGTTTTAGTGAATATTTCAAACAGGATCCACGATATTTCCGATCGGAACACTCAGGTTGCCACGGCGACTGAAGAGCAATCAACGGTGGTGCACACAATCAATCAAAATATTGAAGAGATCAACGCCATCAATGAAGTGACCACCAGCACCGCAGAAGAGTTGGCAGAAGCGAGCCAAGAGCTGCGTGATCTGTCTGGCCGTTTAGATAAAATGGTGGGTAGCTTTAAGCTCTAGAATCATGAGGGGGAAATCGGTACACTTCCCCCATTATGTTTATGTTTAGGTAAGTAAAATGAGTGATTTCGAAAAAGAGTTAGCACAATTGTCGCAACAGGTGGCGGGTGAACCTGAAGTGAAACTGCCTTCGTTGGAAGAGCAAAAAGCGATTGTGGCTGAGCTTAAGCAGCTAGAAGCGGAAGGCAAGTTGACGCCAGAAGTGCTGGAAAAGCATTTTGGGCAATTCTTTACAGAAACGGATACCCCCGTCCATTAATTCAAACCCACTTTATTTAATTTAGAGCACACAAGTTTATTTAGAGTACACAATAGTATTTAGAGTACACAATAGTATTTAGGGCACACAGTAGTGGTGCCCTTTTTTATCAGAAAACGTTATTGAGTCATAGGAAGCTGTTGCGCGATATCTTCTAGTGCCTGTTGAAGGATCTCTGTCGTTTGCGCGCCTGAGATAAGATGGCGTTGCTCAATGATCAAGGCTGGCACAGCTTGAATTCCTGCCTCTAACCACTGTTGCTCTGTGACAGAAACGGTTTTCGCCCACGACTCATCAGTTAAAACTGCGCGGCAGATTTCTCTGTCTAAACCAAGGCTCTGTACTAGGTCGAGCAAGACATCATCGTCATCTAAGGCTTGCCCGAAAGTGAAATAAGCACGAAATAGTGCCATTTCCAGCTCTAATTGTTTTCCTTGGCTATTCGCCCACATTAATAATTGATGCGCTTTACGGGTATTATAAATACGCATGTCGTCACTGAAGTTGAATTGAAAGCCGACTTCTTGCCCTAGGGCGCTGAGGGTTTGGCGTGCTTGTAAACTTGCTTCTATCGACGTGCCATATTTTTTGGCTAAATGTTGCTGTAGGTGTTCACCACCTATAGGCATAGCAGGGTTGAGTTCAAAAGGGTGCCAATGGATGTCTGCATCGATCGTATCGCTGAGAGCCAGCAGCGCTTGCTCTAACCGTTTATACCCAATGATGCACCAAGGGCAGACAACATCTGACACGATATCAATGCGTAGTTTTTTCATTTTCTTCCCTACCGCGATTGGCAATTCACTGACCTTAATTATAGCGAGATTATCAGCATAAACTGTGACTTGTTGTGTAGCCCTTTGGAAAGCTAGGCGCTTTTTTATCGCTCTACGCCTTTTCTCTCATACAAACAATATTGCAATAAGGCTGATGGAATTGCTGAAACGCTCTCTATACTCTAAAAACGTTAAATGCAGAGAATTAAACTGCGCTTTGAGAAACAAGTGATGTATTGTGAGGTTTCGCCTCTTTCAACTTGTGAGTTAACCATGATGAACAGGGACATTGACGTATGACAAATGTTCAACCAACCGATGTGATTTTGCATGCTTTTGATTGGCCGTATCGTTTAGTCGCTGAGCGTGCAGAGCAAATTTTCCAACTGGGTTATAAAACGGTGTTGATTTCACCGCCGATGAAATCGTTCAAAACCGCTCAAGGTACAAAATGGTGGCAACGTTACCAGCCGCAAGATTATCGCATCATTGATAATCAACTAGGCAATACCCATGATTTTAAACAGATGGTTGAAACCTTAACCGCATTAGGCTTGCGAATTTATGCCGATGTAGTGTTCAACCATATGGCCAACGAATCCAAATTGCGTTTGGATTTACAATACCCGAGCGCACAAGACTTAGCTTCCTACCAGAATAAAAGCGATGAGTACCACGCGCTGCGCCTCTTTGGTGATCTGACCCAGCCACTCTTTGATAAAGATGACTTTGTGGAAGCGTTTGGCATAAAAGATTGGAAGGATCGTTGGCAAGTGCAAAATGGCCGCATTACTGGAGGGGCGCATGACCCGGGCCTACCGACGTTGCGTGATAATGAACATGTGGTTGTGCAACAACAGGCTTATTTAAGGGCATTGAAAGCGTTAGGAGTCAAAGGATTTCGAATTGATGCTGCTAAGCATATGTCTATTGAGCATTTGAAGAAAGTATGGACCGATGACATTACGCAAGGCATGCATATTTTTGGCGAGATCATTACTGATGGCGGTGCAACCAAAGAAGAGTACCAACTTTTTCTCGAGCCTTATCTGCAAGAAACAAAGTTGGGTGCTTATGATTTTCCACTATTTCAAACGGTATACGATGCGTTACAAACAAAAGGTAGCCTGAAATGGCTGATTGACCCTTATTGTTTTGGTCAGGCGCTTTCCAACAACCGAGCGATTACGTTCACCATTACGCATGATATCCCCAACAACGCTGTGTTTGCCGACCTCGTCATGGATGAAGCCTTAGAAAATATCGCCTACAGCTACATTCTTGGTCGCGATGGGGGAGTGCCATTAATTTACACCGATTTAAACACCAGTGGCATTTTGAACCATGCTGGTCTTCCGCGCTGGCAAGAGGCATGGTGTTCGCCACAAATGGCGGCGTGTATTGCTTTTCATAATAAAATGCATGCGTTGCCAATGAAAACGCTAGAAGCGAGTGATGACTTGTTAGTGTTCAGCCGCGGTAAGGAAGGGATAGTGGTTTTGAACAAATCTCAACGCAGTCAGCGCGTTGAAATTGATTGGACAAATCCAATGCTAGAATTGTTTACGAAGCAGCAGTATCAACCCAATAACCAAAAGATTGTCATGGATATCGCCGCTCGCTCTAGCGCCATGCTTTGTCGGCTATCAAATGTCTGATGGTGAATAAAACGGTGACTCGTTAGAAAAGTAAAGGCGCGTAATCAGCGCCTTTACTGAGTCTACCCAGTTGCTGCGGTAGAGGATTAAACGATAAATTTATTCAATATAGCATCTTGCTCTCTGATATTTTCGGTTTGAGCTTGCATGGCTATGTTGGCATTGTCAGCGGCGTCTGCAACTTGAACGGAAAGATCTTTGATCTTAACCGTGTTGTTGTTGATCTCTTCTGCTACCAAGCTTTGTTCTTCGGCTGCCGAAGCTATTTGGATATTCATATCACTAATTTGCTGAATAGCATCGCGGATTTTCAGCAGAGCATTATTCGCTTCTTCGGCACGATTGACCGCCTCAGCTGCCGTTGTTTTACTCTGATTCATCGCATTGGCAACAGAAGTAGCGCTCGACTGCAACTTCTCAATCATATTACGGATCTCCGTCGTGGATTGCTGCGTTCTTTGCGCCAGCGTACGCACTTCGTCTGCAACGACCGCAAAGCCTCGGCCTGACTCTCCAGCCCGAGCCGCCTCTATCGCTGCGTTTAGTGCCAGCAAGTTGGTTTGGTCGGCAATGTCGTTGATCACTTTCAAAATGGTTTCGATGTTTGCCGTTGCATTTTCTAGTGCACTTACCTCTGTTACTGCTTCATCAATACGCGTCGAAAGATTATCAATCGCTTGAGTGGTTTGGGTCACAACATTGGTACCAAATTCTGTCGCATCATCAGCATCTTTTGCCGCCGACGCCGCGCCTTGCGCGTTGTTGGCGACATCGCCAGAAGTGGTGGCCATCTCATGCATGGCTGTGGCTAATTGCTCAAGTTCATGGAGTTGATCACGCATCGCTTCGGCCGATTCTTGCAACCCCATCGAGGTCATTTCCGAACCGCGTAAAATTTCTGAACCGATGGCTTTAGACTGGGTAATTTGTTGTTGTAAGGCTTCAGTAAAGGTATTGAAACCGACCGCTAATACCGAGAATTCTTTATCCGTGTCGGTGGCTAAGCGTTGGGTTAAGTCACCACTACCAGAGGCAACGTTCTGTATTGCATTATTAAGTGCATCAAGCGGTTTCATCAACAGACGGATAAGCACAAGCAGTATCGCAATACTGAAGACTAAAGCGATTAACGTATAGATGATCGAACTGTTGCGCAGTGTTGCTAAAGACGCATAGGCGATCTCTTCATCCAAAACGACACCGACATACCAATTCTCTCCGGGTACTTTTGAAAAATCGAGTGTGTAGTGTTTGCCATCAATCAGCACTTGTTTAGGCTCTTCGGCGATAACGGCATTGCCTAAGTATTCTTTCATTGGCTTGCCGTTCATCTCTGCTCGGGGGTGGGCTATGGTTGTGCCGTCGGATGAAACAATAAACACATAGCCTGCATCAAATAATTTTACGGTGTTGACCAATTCTGCTAACCCAGCAAGGCTAACATCGTAGAAGATGGCGCCGATAAATTTGCCGTTATCTTTAACTGGGGTAGCAATAGACACCAATATTTCATTAGTGGCAGAGTCGGCGTAAGGTGCAGTAATAATCAGTTTGTCGGCATTTTTTGCATCAATATACCAAGGGCGCACGCGTGGATTCCATGATGCGCCTGGGTTCCAAGTAGGATCATTACTTATGTAAGAGCCATCGCTCTCAAAACCGACCCCAGCCAGTAAAAAAGTTTGTTTGACAATCGGCCTTGTGATGACCTTAGACATACTTTCTCGGTTAATGTCTACTTCCAACATGCTGGTGGCGTAAGCGGCAATGGCCTTGCGGCTATTGATCTCTGCACCAGCTGTATTGCTAACCCCATCCACTATTTCAGTTACACTCGCTTCAACTTGTGACTTCACTTCTTTTTGGACGGTGAAGTATTGTTGTATCGTCAGCAGAGTAACGGTGACCAACAGCAGCAAAGATGACGCCGTGACGATCTTATGGCTGAATTTCATGGCAATCCCTTCCATCAATAAATATTAATATTATTAATAAATGTATAGTTAGGGATTAATCATTCAGCCAGTAAACAATCCATTTTTAATCGAAAAATTACAAATTTCGCCCGAGAACTAAAAGCGCAAGTTGTTGGCACTCTTGTTCATTTCCTTGGAAAAGCTCATCGACGATTTGGTTCAACTTGATGCCAGACAGTTTGCGCTTTTGTGCCTCACGAACACGTAGTGCTATTTGACATTCAATTGGTAGCTCACTTACTTGATGTGGTTGCCACGCTGATAGCTTTTCGCTGAAGTTGTTTAACGATAATTTGGGTTTAAAATGCGTGGCTTCACTTTTTAGTACATGAAGAAGGTGCGAATAGATTTCATCGTTAGGTTGACATTGACTCAGGTGATCACAAGCGGCTTGGCTCAGTTCAGATAAGGTGACGTAACCCGCTTGATGGGAAAAATCGGCGGTTAAACGTACTGAAAAATCGACACGCTGCCACTGCGTATTAGGAAAAATAGTCAGCGAGCATAAACAGTCAAAAGGGATCCAAAAACTCTGTTTTGCTTCAACTGAATATTCATGTTTGCCAAGTTTACACAGTACTAATCCGCTCATTACTCGAATCAAACTGTGTTTGATGACTTTCTTGCGAGGGGTGACAACTAAGTTAGCAGACAGTAAGGCTTCAAATTGAATCGCGTAGTTCATGGTACTTCTCACTGATTTTGGGGCGCTAAGAGTACCTTGTCTCACAGAAAATGCCAAATATGCGAACTAAAATCACCTTATTCTGGTCTGACCTTAGTGAATCTGTTACGACTGTAGCTGCGAGCTACGTCAACTATGCGTAGAATGAGCCAGCTTTTTATTTGATGTATGAATATATGACCACCACAACTGATCCTTATGTAGATATCCGTCCTTACAACGACGATGAGATTCCAGCGGCTATTGACCGTTTAATCAATGATGAAGAATTTATCTCAGCTATTTTGCAACATCGTTTTGACAAACGATCTGCTTGGCTAAAATCGATACTGAGCCCTTTTGTAAAAGCATACTTAAAGTTTAAATGGGCCAAACTCACGTCCGTGGAAGCAATCCAACTTGAAGTGAAGAAATACCTCACGAAAACGCTAGAATCAACGACACAAGGTGTCACCTTCAGTGGTCTCGATAAATTGGATAAACAGACGGCTTATTTATTTATTTCGAACCACCGTGATATCGCGATGGACCCAGCATTGGTCAATTATGGTCTGTATATGTCTGGGCATAAAACTGTGCGTATTGCGATTGGTGATAACTTATTGAAAAAGCCTTGTGCTACAGAGCTGATGCGTCTTAATAAGAGCTTTATTGTGAAACGCTCGGCTAAAGGCCCGCGCGAGATGATGAAAGCGCTCAGTACCTTATCTGCCTACATTAAACACTCACTTGAAACTGGAAATTCTATCTGGATAGCGCAAAAAGAGGGACGAGCAAAAGATGGTAACGATTTTACCGATCCGGCCATTTTGAAAATGTTCCATGTGGAAGGGCGCAAGCAGAAAATAGAGTTTGCTCAGTATATTCAATCGCTCAAAATTGTCCCGGTCGCGATTTCATATGAAAACGATCCGTGCGATATGGCCAAAGCGTGTGAGTTGTATGAAAAAGCGACGCATGGGCGTTATGAAAAAGGGGAATTTGAAGATATTGAAAGCATTGTCCAAGGCATTGTCGGTGAGAAAGGCCGAGTGCATGTTGGTTTTGGTGAAGTGATTACTCAAGCATTTGAAACGCCAGAAGCATTGGCGCAAGAGATCGATCGCCAAATTCACGCAAACTACAAATTATTCCCGATCAATAAGTTAGCGGCTGGGATAGAAAGTAGTGATATCACGCCAGATATCCGCGCTCACTTAGAAAGCAAGCTGACCCAAATCCCTGAAGGGGCACAGCGTTATTTACTCGATAGTTACGCCAACCCAGTAAAGAATCAGCAATAATCATTAAACGATGAAGAGAGGGGCCCACGGCTTCTTCTCTTCTCTTCTCTTCTCTTCTCTTTTTCTAGCCTATCTTGCGACCGCGCCGCCAAGGGTCAGTTTGCTTGGCCATTTACTGATGACATTACCTCCCAAATAAATATTGCCATTGACGGTCATCATGTCAGGAAATTCGGTGATTTTGGAACCGCCAATAAACAAACTCCCTTCCACAACCAAACCTTCGGGCAATTGGGTTAATGGCGTTCGAATTACGCTCAAATCCCCCTTGACTAAGAGATTCGCAGGCAGCGTTTCAAGCGGTGTATCCGTGAAATTCAGGTAACCACCGACCTTGATTCTCATTGGCCACGATTTGATTTTACTACCCAGTAAGTTCGCATAACCACGAATGGTGGTACCTTTTGGAATATTCTCTAGCAAGCTATTAGATGCTTCTAAACTACCCTGTACATTCAAGCCCTTAGGCAGGGATTTTATCGATGTCTTAGCAATATTTAGGTTGCCTTTGAGCGTGAGATTTTCGGGTAGTGTTGTGTAGGGTTTATTACGCAAATAGAGATTGCCATAATTATCAAGGTGGTTAAGGATTTGATATTGATCGAGCGGCTGTGACCATGCACAAGAGGCATAGAGAAGGTTGCATAATGTTAGTAAAAGCGAAAACTTATTCATAAAGCCTGCAGATGAAGACACGATACCTAGAGTATCGGCAGATTACGGTTAAGCTTCAATAATGCATTGCCTAGGATGAGAAAGCAAAGTGCTTGGGCGATAAAAAAGCGAGCCATGATTAGGCCCGCTAAGAGCAATTAGATTAACGAGCCAAAGAGCGCGACTTCAGTTCAAAAATAAGTTTTTCAGCACTGACTTCAAATTTGAAACGTGCATGCAATTCAGTCGAGTTATCATCTAACGGTGAAACTTCAAACTCAACATTATCTGAAACCTGTTTGGCAAGAGCGAGGTACTTCTCAAATTCAGCTTCTAGCTGAGCTTTGTTGGGTGCCATGACCATCACTTCGGCAACTTCATCACCTTCTTTGATAATAAAGCCAATTTCGCCAGCGCAGCCACATGCTTCGCAGACTTGGATATCAACGTCTTTTTCGATACTCATTGTGAATCCTCTTAGTAAATGTATGGATATTCTAACGGGCAAATCGTTTATCAGCCACAAAAAGCCAATCAGGTTTGGGGTAAATCGCGTCTTATTTTGGTTGTTCGAAAGTTTTTAGCCATCGTTATGAATTAATGAGTGTGATACTGCTCAAATAATCACTAGTTTTTGTGTCATAAATTTGTCAGAACAGTGTTCAGTTCGTTGCGAATTGTTGACGATTGTACGATTATTCGGTTGAAACAATTATTAATATTATAAATTGCGCTTCATCCATTAGTGGTGATGACTAATAAACTGGAAATTTAAGTTTCATTAGTGATAGCTAAAGGAGTGACAGTAACAAGCCAGTAGATAACGCTTTTAACAAGATAATTCTGGTTTGAATTTACTGTTTTAAGGGATGGTTTTTTAGACAGAAAATGCCATGCCACGAGGGGTGATTCGCGAAACGGCACTATCATCGCAATTGAGTTAGATGGATTAATAAAAAAGAGAAGAGTCTGGACCATGCCAAAGCGTAGTAAAGAAGATACTGAAATCACCATTCAGAGAATAATGGATGCTGTTGTCGATCAGCTATTGAGACTGGGTTACGACAAAATGTCGTATACCACGTTGAGTCAGCAAACAGGGGTTTCACGAACGGGGATTAGCCACCATTTTCCAAAGAAAACCGATTTTACGGCCGCTTTAGATGGGCGGATTTTTAAGCTGTTTGTTGAGCATTTAGATTTTGAAAATGACCTTTCAAGTTTTTCAAATAGCTGGATAAATGCGCTAGAAAATGCACAATTTTTGGCTATTTTGCGTTTATTATTTCATCATGTTGTGACGACTGAAAATGCGGATGAATTTGCAGCAAATGGTGTCGATCGGTTATACAAAACGGTGGCTGTACAGTTTGGCAAAGAGAGCGCAAGGGAGCTTGAGTGGCTGATTGGTAAATCACTGATTAAAATGAGTCAATAATTTGGCACTTTGTGCAAGCTTGTATTGTCGACTTTAATACTAAAGCCAACTGAGAAGTTGGCTTTAGTGCTTTTTATAGAGAGTTATAGAGAGATTGTGTCGATCAATCGTACAACGTTGGGATCGGTTGACGTTTATGCTGAGTTGCTGTGTAAATCGCGACAAGACGGTCAATCACGTGCTGTGAAACAGGCTTCCCTTCTAAAAAATCATCGATTTGGTCATAACTTAAGTTTAACGCATCTTCATCTGCTTTTTGTGGTGCGAGCTCTTCTAAATCCGCGGTGGGTGTTTTTTGAACCAATTGCTGTGGTGCGCCTAATTGAGCCGCTACCGCGCGCACTTGACGTTTACTCAAGCCAAAAAGTGGTGCTAAATCACACGCGCCATCACCAAATTTAGTATAAAAACCGGTGATGTTTTCTGCGGAATGATCCGTGCCGAGTACTAACGCACCAACAAAACCTGCAATTTCGTACTGCGCAACCATGCGAGCGCGCGCCTTTACATTTCCTTTCACGAAATCAATTTTGGTACTGTCAGTTGGAGTTAAGCTTGTGCCTTGTAGCGCATCAAGAGAGGCTGAGTGCAGGCCATCTACACCCGTTTTAATATTGACCGAAATTGAGTGTGTAGGTTGAATGAAGGAGAGAGCAAGCTGCGCTTCATCCTCATCTTTTTGTTCGCCATAGGGTAAACGAACGGCGATAAACTGATAGTCGTTAACAGCGTATTCTTGGTTGAGTTGTGTCACGGCGAGCTGGGCTAGACGGCCGCACGTTGTTGAGTCGACGCCACCACTGATGCCAAGCACTAAAGACTTACAACCAGATTCTACCAATTTGCGTTTAATAAACTCAACGCGCCGTTCAATTTCATAAACAGGGTCAATGGATGAGAGAACACGCATCTCATCACGGATCATTTGTTCCATTAGGGTTCCTTTTCCTGCAAGCAATATAAATCTTTGGTGTATCATACCGAAATCATCAGATTAGAAAACCGAGAAAATGGTTTTCAGACTTGAATAGGATTGCTATGACCAAAATTGCCGTCTTTGGGAGTGCTTTTAACCCTCCGAGCTTAGGACATAAAAGTGTGATTGAATCGCTAAGCCATTTCGATTTAATTCTGTTGGTACCGAGCATTTCACACGCTTGGGGTAAGCAGATGCTCAGTTATGAGATCCGTTGTGAACTTATTGATGCTTTTATTCGTGATTTGCAGTCAGATAAGATACAACGCTCAATAGTTGAAGAGGAACTGCAACAGCCCGGGCAGAGCGTCACAACTCACGCTGTTTTGTCATTACTGCAAAAACAATCACCTGATGCTGACATTACTTTTGTAATGGGCCCGGATAATCTGTTCAATTTTGCGAAATTCTATAAAGCTCAAGATATCTTACAACGCTGGTCAGTCATGGCCTGTCCTGAAAAAGTCGCTATTCGTAGTACTGATATTCGTCAGCGGTTAGCTGAAAATTTAGATATTGCCGATTTAACGACTATCTCTGTTAGGAAAATCTTGCAGCAAAGAAAACTTTACTAGACAATCCACGCCCTTTTCGTAGTCGGAGCTGTTTGCATTCATGAAGTTAAATGTGGCTGTTTGTGCGTTAATCATGTTTTCGTCGCTGACGGAAGCTTGCGATCTCTATTCCGGTTCATTATTAACGCCAGAGTTAGAATTAACACTAGGTGCAGATAGTAGCCCAACAATGTTACCAGCATCGGGCGTCTGCTTTTCTATATTAGATAGTATGGGTTACGCATCGAAACAACTGCTGGCTTTAGGTTTATTTGAAGAATCTCCAGCCGACTCATCTTACTGGGCCGATTGGTTTTTAAAAGCCGATTCGGATCCCCTGTTTACTCAGAAATTGGCCACAAGCTACATTGGCTTTGGAGTCTGGATACCCTCTGAATTGCTTGACGAGCAAAGTGATATGTCAACCGAAGAGTGGTTAATGAGTCACGGCTTACAGCTGAGTATCGGTTTTGGCGAGAAAAAAGCGGGTGAGCCGCGCATGCGTTTTGACTATCGTTGGCATGAAGATTTCGACAGCGTTGTCATGATGCAAATTGAAGTTCCCTTCTAACGTTTTCCCTCAGTAAACACACTCCCTCAGAAAACAAAAAAGCCAATCGCAATATTCGCGATTGGCCTATGTAAATTGTGAACAAAGAGTATTCACTAACAACGTCAGTTGGCTAGGTGACCCTCGGCTTAAGAAGGGTCGATATAGTCATTGCAGAATACGTGCCAAGTTTTATAGCGCTTAGTTGCTATTGTTTCCTTGTTTTTTCAAACTTCCCCAAGAAAATTTTTGCAGACTGAAAATGCAAACTGCAAAAACGACTCAGATTGCTAATGCCGCTAGGTTCAATCACATTCGCTCTGCTATCTTACTTTGATTTAATTACACATCTAACTAATTGGTGGTTTTTTGGTTAAATGTTAAAAATTATTTATTCGTTTTAAATCAGCAGTCTATACCTATGATTGCTATTTGTTTGAATTTTTTGGTTGAATTTTTCATTTGTGCTGTTAGTTTATATAGAGGTTTTTAATTAGAGCTCTAACTATTCATGTGGCAGACAATGATTACAGCAGCACCTTGGGTTGCATACCCGGAAATTATGCAAACAAAGACAGAACAATGGACGTTTCGTACCCCTAATCAAGCCGACGGGCAGCGTGTACATGATTTGATTGGGCTGTGTCCTCCCTTAGATGAAAACTCCTCATACTGTAATTTCCTACAAGCGATTCACTTTCAAGAGACTTGCATCTTAGCGGAAAGAAATGGCGAAACCGTGGGGTTTATTTCGGCCTATTTAAAGCCTGACAATTCTGATGAATTGTTTATTTGGCAAGTGGCCGTGCATCCAAAGGCTCGTGGGCTAGGGCTTGCCTCACATTTGTTACATGAATTGCTCGCTCGTGATGTTATGGCTGATGTTCGTATATTGGAAACGACTATCACGAAAAACAATCAAGGTTCATGGAGCCTCTTTAAGAAGTTTGATCGAGCACATGGCGAGCAAGGAGAGGTATCGACCTTTCTCGATCAAACTCGTCACTTTGAAGGTGAACATGATACCGAGTATTTATACCGTATTCCGCTCAAACCTCGTTCTAACTTAACAGGATAACTATCATCGTTATGGACATTTTTAAAAAGAAAGAATCAAACGTGCAATCTTATGCCAATCACTTTCCCGTAGTTTTCTCTACGGCAAAAGGAAGCTGGCTATTTACCGATTCTGGTGATCGCTACTTAGATTTTTTGGCTGGAGCTGGTTCGTTAAATTATGGTCACAATAACGCCCTCTTTAAGCAGGCGCTATTGGAGTACATTGATAAAGACGGCATTACTCACGGCTTGGATATGCACTCCTCTGCCAAGGCTGAGTTCCTCGCGGTATTTGAAAGTCTCATTCTTGAACCAAGAAACCTCGACTACAAAGTGCAGTTTACTGGTCCAACTGGGACTAATGCTGTAGAGGCGGCAATGAAGCTGGCCAGAAAAGCCACGGGTAGAAGTAATATTGTGGCTTTCACTAACGGCTTTCATGGTTGCTCTTATGGCGCACTTGCCGCAACAGGAAATCAACATCATCGAGGCGGCGCTGGGCTTAGCTTAGGTGGCGTGACGCGGCTCCCTTATGATGGCTATGCCAATATTGATGGCCTGTCGCTATTTGAAAATATGCTGAATGACAACTCATCGGGTTTAGACAAACCGGCTGCGGTATTATTGGAGGTTGTCCAAGGCGAGGGCGGCTTGAATTGCGCGTCCAACGAGTGGTTGCAACGCTTAAGTCGTCTCTGTAAGAAAAACGACATTCTGCTTATCGTTGACGATATTCAAGCTGGTTGTGGACGTACGGGAACCTTTTTCAGTTTTGAGCCATCAGCAATAAAACCGGACATAGTGACGCTATCGAAATCGCTCAGTGGTTATGGGTTACCTATGGCGATTGTGCTGCTGAAACCTGAGTTAGATGTGTGGAAACCGGGAGAGCACAACGGAACCTTTCGCGGTAATAATCACGCCTTTGTAACCGCTACAAAAGCGCTGGAAACCTATTGGTCAAATGATGATTTTACCACTCATATCGCACATCGAGCCAAGCAAGTGACGCATGTCATTCAAACCACACTGCGTCGTTTCCCCACACTGTTTAACCGCCACAAAGGGCGTGGACTAATGCAAGGCATTGAATGCAGCAGTGGTGAGATCGCCCATAAAATTGCTCGTCGTTGTTTTCAACTAGGGATGGTGATTGAAACCGCAGGCCCAAATGACGAAGTAATTAAGTTTTTCTGCCCACTTACTATCACAGAAACCGAACTTGACCAAGGTTTAGATATTTTTGCACAAGCGGTAGAAGAGCTAGCCTCTCAGTTAATTAAAAAAGCATCTTAGGAATAAAAAATGATTGTTAGAACATTAGAAGAGTGTCGCCAAAGTGAGCGCCGGGTTGTTGCTCAAACTTGGGAAAGCGTTCGTATGCTGCTGAAAGATGACAATATGGGTTTTTCATTCCATGTTACGACCATTTTTAAAGGCGGCGAGACCCATATTCACTATCAAAACCATTTGGAATCCGTGTATTGCATGTCAGGTGAAGGGGAAATCGAAGTGATAGGAGGGGAAACTTACCCGATAAAGCCCGGCACTTTGTACATCCTTGATCAACATGACGAGCACTATTTAAGAGCTTATTCTGGTGCAGATATGGTTATGGCATGTGTTTTTAACCCGCCACTGACAGGAACTGAAACGCATGATGAAAAAGGTGTTTACCCAATCATTGAGTAATCACTCGCGACGATTCACTGCATTCAATTTAAAAGAAAAGGAGATCCCATGTCTTACACCGTAGAAAAAATCGGTGGAACATCAATGAGCGCTTTTGATGCTGTGCTCGACAATATTTTACTAAGGCCTCATCACCCTTATGATCGAGTGTTTGTGGTATCAGCGTATGCAACCATTACCGATGCTCTACTGGAATGCAAACGCACTGGCAAGCCCGGTATTTACCAGATGATCGCGAAACATGATACGCAATGGCAAGAAGCTATGTACCAACTTGAGCAACGTATGTTGCTGATTAATGAGCATTTGTTCGCCGATCCTATGAGTCGTATTCGCGCGGATAAATTTATTCGTTCGCGGATCTCAGAAGCAGTCAACTGCATTAATAATATTCTAGAAACGTGTCAATACGGGCAGTTTTCATTGCGTCAGTATTTGCCTCAGGTGAGAGAATTTTTATCTTCAATAGGCGAGGCTCATAGTGCCTATAACACCAGTTTGAAGCTAAAAACTCTTGGGATTAATGCATGCTTCATTGATCTCTCCGGGTGGAATAATGGGCAAGCAGGAAGCTTAGATGAGGTGATTTTGACTGCCTTCGAAGACATTGATGTAGCAACGCAATTGCCAATCGTGACTGGCTACGCCTACTGTAATGAAGGATTAATGAAAACCTATGATCGTGGCTATAGTGAAATGACCTTTAGCCGCATTGCTGCATTAACCAACGCAACGCAAGCGATCATCCATAAAGAGTATCACTTAAGTTCCGCAGACCCGAGAATTGTAGGCGCCGATAAGGTTAGTCCGATGGGATTGACGAACTTTGACGTAGCAGACCAACTGGCTAATTTAGGTATGGAAGCGATTCATCCGAATGCGGCAGCTGGGCTGCGTCAGCAGGGGATTGAGCTCAGAATCAAAAATACGTTCGAACCAGAGCATAAAGGTACTCTCATTTCCAATGTTCATAAGCCTCAGAACAATAAGGTAGAGATTATTGCGGGTAAGGACAAAGTGTTCGCCTTGCATATTTTTGACCAAAGTATGGTCGGGAAAATTGATAATGCCAGTTATGAATTGATGGAAGTGATCGCCGAAGCTAAGGTACATCTCGTTGGTAAAGAGATGAATGCAAACTCGATGACGTATTACCTCAGTGGCAGCTGCGATAACTTAAACCACGTGTTGTACAAAATAGAGAAGCGCTACCCGAATGCATCCGTATCAGGAAAAATGGTCGCCCTCATTTCCGCAATCGGTGCATCAATGAACACCAACAACGCATTAACGCAAGGCATGCAAGCGTTAGTTAACGCAAAAATTAGCCCTATTGCCGCTCACTCGTCGATGCGTAATGTCAATGTACAATTCGTCGTAGAAGACAACGATTACAATCGCGCGATTTGTGTTTTACATGATGTGTTGATTGCGAAACCGCTATCTACCAAAAAAGCGGCTTAGCGGTTCAGATTGAAGCATCGTTCCCTCCAATCGCCCCCCAATCACATAGTAATCTACGTGATTGGGGATTTATTTTCTGAGCGGCTATTTTTTTAAGTGGTTTAGCTCGCTTAGGTTTCAAGCGGTTTGGAAAGCTACAACATCACTAAACTTGCTGTGCCCAAGAAGGCAAAGAAGCCGACAACATCCGTTACTGTGGTTAAGATGACAGAGCCCGCTAATGCTGGGTCAAGCTTAAACTTATCAAGCGTGATCGGGATGAGTACCCCAAACAGCGCGGCGGTAATGATATTTACAACAATGGCCAGTGAAATGGTGGCGCCAATCATCGCTGACTGGAACCAGAGCCCTGCCAAGGCACCAATGATCAACGCCCATAACAAACCGTTAATGGAACCAATACCAATTTCATTTTTGAGCAACGCAAAACGGTTACCCGGTGTAATTTGGTTCAATGCCATGGCACGTACCATCAAGGTTAAGGTTTGACTTCCCGCAATACCGCCCATCGAGGCAACAATTGGCATCAATACCGCTAACGCGACAACTTGCGAGATGACCGTTTCAAACATACCTATAGTGACCGAAGCGAGGATGGCGGTCAGCAGGTTGATCCCGAGCCAAAGGCCTCGCTTTTTGGAACTTTTAATGATGGGTGCAAATAAGTCATCTCCTTCATCCATACCCGTACCGGCCATTAAGCGCGATTCGTAAATCTCTCGTTGTGTACTCAGGGCAAATTGCCAGTCAATTTCACCCACTAAGATTTCATGGTTATCAATGATGGCGACAGTCGGCAATTGGGAATGTTCTAACGCTTCTACTGCTTCAGAAAGTGACTGGTGAGCATTCAGCGTAAAGAGATCATCTTGCTTGATGTTTTTCAGTAAAGTTTTGCTTTCAGCAAGCAAAATTTCTGTATAACTCACGATACCTTGGAATTTTTTTGCTTTGTTGATCAAATAGATATGTTGTGGAGAGTCATAATGATATTTCTCCAATAGTATCTTGGCTTTGTCGACACTGATGCTGAAAGGCAAGGTATACACTTTACGGTTTGCCCAGTGGCCAACTTCACTATCTTCATAGGCATTGGCTTGATCATACAATTCAAGCTCGTCGCGACTAATTAAGCGCAGCGCTTCACTGATGATTTCATCTGGCAGAGAATCGGCCCATTCGAGCAGAGATAAGTTATCGAGTTTGGCGAGAGTCAGTTTTAGTTCTATTTCTGACAGTGCGTTGATGATAGAAAAACGTACTTCAGCACGCATCTCTGTCAGTACATCAATGTGTAGCTCTAAGGGTAGGCTACGCCACAGACGTACCCGCTGCTCGACAGGAAAAGCTTCTAAGATGATTGCGATCGAGCTTTCATCAAGCCCACTTTCCACGTACTCGCCGAGTAAGTCGATTTGTTGCTGCTCATCGGCTTTTGAAATCGTTTCAATATGCAGTGAAAGGTCTTGATATTCGTTCAACGTTTTACTCCGATAGGAAGTTGTTTCTTCTCGATTTTTTTCACGGCTTTTTCTGGAGTTTTGTTTAATACAATTACAGGGCGAACAATAAAGAGGTTGTTTGGATAGAGCACTGTATTGCCATCAACATTCTCTAATACGACATTGAGTAGGTTCATGTCGACGATTTTACCTTCAACAAAATTTGCGCCATCCACCACTCGCACCCATAAACCGATGCGACAGTGGTTTTGTACAAATAAAACCAGAAATGAGGTGACGTTGCTCAGCAAAGACCAACCTGCAAACAAACCGACGCCAAGCAACGCAAAAAGTGATGAGCCAACAACCAATAACCCACGCAGTTCCACGCCCCACATCATTAGCAGAGTCAACACTAACACCAAGAAGAGTAAGGTCTTCACCAGCCAACGTGCTCGTTTAAGCCGATGAATATCGACTTTGCCTATGACCATATTCTCAAACCATCGCACGGTGTAGCTGGCTGTTTTAGGATAAATAAGCAACGCCATGATCGTGATGATCCATTGATAATTTTTTTGAAATAAGTCTAAGTATTCCATGACGAATCAGAAAAAGGAGATTTGGTTCAAAATAACCGAAATTCAGTCAATTACAACCTCTAATCTGGCTGAGATTGATAATTGGAATTGGGTTGAGAAAAAAGTAACCAATTTGCTTTACTCGGTCGAATAAAAACTAGAGAGGGTCATCGGGTTCTAGACTAGACAATAGCGTCGATGCTTCTATTTCTGGTGTTTTCATCATCATCGATAACCGCTGTAAAGTGGAGAGAATGAGAGTTTGTTCCCATGCGTTTAACGCCTGAAATTGTTCAATAAAGCTATCTTTTAGCAGTGTGGGTGCTTTGAGTAATAATTCATCTCCTGTTGGGGTCAACAATGCATGAACTTTACGTTTATCTTGTTGATCTCGCTCTCGAATGATCAGTGCGCGCTTTTCTAAGCGATCCAAAATGCTGGTCGCTGTAGCTTGGCTCATATTAGTATGATCGGAGAGTTGCTTTATGGTCATATCGGCCGAGTTTTGGATCGCACGCATTAACAATAGTTGGGGGCTAGTGAGGCCAAAATCTTTGTTTATTTTTTTGGAATGGAGATCTGTCGCACGAATAATTTGGCGTATAGCGACCAGTACTTCTTCATGAATATCCAATACTTTCCTCCTTGAAAATAAGCGGAGCCACCCACATTAAAAGGGTGGCTCCATACTCTTACTTCGCTGCTTCTTTGGCGGTTTTTATCCACGAATCGAATTCAGATTGGTGAGCTTTTATCCAACCATTGGCATGAGCTTCAATATCTTTGGCAGAGTTTTTACCTTTACTCATGATCATGTTTTGCGCACTGATATCATTAATATTCAACTTCATGATTTCAAAAAGTTTTGCTGCGGCTGGGTTTTCTAGAGCGAATTTTTTATTGGCGACAATCAGCATGCTGTTCATCTCAAAGCCGAAGTTCTTTCCGTTGGGTAGGGTTGTATCGATATTTTTGCGCTCACCAGGTAGGGCAGAGAAAGGGACTTCAAGCCAAGTGACATCTTTACCAGGGACCAACACCCCACTCACCCAATAAGGTGTCCAAGTGTAATAAAGGATAGGGTCGCCTTTTTTGTAGCGTGAAATTGTATCGGCAATGATAGCGGCATAGTTACCTTGGTTGTGAGTAACGGTCGGTCGTAAACCGTAGGCGGTTAAGTGCTCCTCAATCACCATCTCACAACCCCAGCCGGGTGTGCAGCCAGTTAAGTCTGCTTTACCATCGCCATTTGCATCAAACAGCTTGGCGATTTTAGGGTCTTTTAACTGAGCAATATTAGTAATACCGTACTTATCTGCCGTTTTTTTATCAATCAAGTAGCCTTGCGCTGCTCCTGATATATATTGACCTTTTCGATAGAACTTAGCGTCGCCGCCCGCCATCGAGTATTTGTCGGCGTGTAAAGGAAACCACCCAACGGCGAGATAGGTTGCATCGCCTTCGGCAATCGAAGTATAAGCCACGTTGTAGTCGACTTCTTTGGTCGGTTTGACATCGTACCCCAGCGCTTCCATCGCTTTGTTCACGATGAGAGTTTGAAATGTTTCTTCAGCCACTGTCGATTGTACGGGTTGTACACTAATACCTTTGCCAGGAAGTTTATCAGCCCAAGCGCTGATGGGTAATGCCGCCGATGCGATTAAACTGGTTGAGATTAACGTCTTCCATGCGTAATTCATTTCTGTTCTCCTAGATTGTTGGCACTCTGATGAGTCAGTTTTTGCTTCAGTAAATAAAAGGGTGAGATAGGGCCGGTTTGATACCAGCGTACTTTTTGATCGCGATTTTCTGTACCGATATGCTGAGTTAGGCGATCAAGTAAGATGGCGAGAATGACAATGCCAAGTCCCCCCACGGCAGCGAGTCCCATATCAAGTCGGCCAATACCACGCAAAACCATTTGCCCCAAGCCACCGACAGCAATCATGGAGGCAATTACAACCATCGACAGCGATAGCATCAGTGTTTGGTTGACACCAGCCATAATGGTCGGCATGGCTAGTGGTAACTGAATACGGTAGAGCATCTGTTTTGGGCTTGCGCCGAATGCATGGCCTGCTTCGATAAGCTCTTCGGGAACTTGTTGAATACCTAAGATGGTTAAACGAACAATCGGTGGCAGGGCGAAAATAATGGTTACCACCACGCCAGGTACGTTGCCAATTCCGAACAGCATCACGATCGGGACTAAATACACGAATGCGGGTGTGGTTTGCATCGCATCCAAAACGGGGCGGATGAATTTTGCAGCCGTTTGATTTCTGGCCAGCCAAATCCCAAGTGGCAAGCCAATCAATAGGCAAAAGAATACCGAGGTCATGACCAAGGCGAGGGTGACCATTGCTTGTGACCACGCTCCGATTAATCCAATCGTAATCAGCGAGGCTAATGAAGCGATACCCATTTTAGGTCCAGCAAGTTGCCATGTGATCAAAAATAAAATCAACAACATCACAGGCGCTGGCGTTGAAACTAACGTGGTTTCAAATGAACTTAAAATAAAATCAACAGGTACTCTGACAGCTTGAAATAATGGCCTACCGTGTTCCACTAACCAACCCAGCCCGGTTTCAACCCAGTGATCAAAGGGGATAATTGCATCTTGAAATGGGTGCAGCCAATCGAAAGGCGCGGGAGCGTCGGTTGCGCCATTTAACCAATCACCTGCTGTAGTTGGAGACGCAGTAGTCGCTGACCAAGGATCGCTGCTGACAGGCGTTTGCGTGGTAGACGCCCATGGGTCAAGCGCCTCTGTGGATTGAATGTTGGTTTCCGTTGTCATAATTATTCCCTATCCAAAGTCTGCAATAAGCGTGATTTGGTGATCACGCCGTAATAATTTCCCTGCTGATCGACAACAGGCACGGCGTAGGGGACTTCAGCAACTTGGCTGATTAATTCACTAACAGACAGCTCCGGATCAACCGTCACAATGTCAGGCAGTAGTGCCGCGCTAAGCGATGTTTGTTGCTTGAGAGCTTGTTTCAGAGAGTCGAGCGACACAATGCCAGAGTATTTATTCGTACGGTCAACTACAATTCCGTAGTCTCGGTCATGATCCATCAGTAACTGCATTGCTGCAGCCGGGCCATCATTGTCGTGTTTTTTAAAAACGGCCGCGGGTTTTTTACGGGCAATGTCTTTAGCTGAAAAAACACTGGCAACATTAACGCCACGAAAGAATGAACTGACGTAATCGTTAGCAGGATGATGCAATATTTCATCGGGCGTGCCCGTTTGTACGACGATGCCATCTTGCATGATGGCGATACGGTCACCAATTCTCATTGCTTCATCAAGGTCATGAGAAATAAAAACGATGGTTCGCTTATCATCATTTTGCAGGCGGATTAGTTCATCTTGCATTTCGGTGCGGATTAACGGGTCGAGTGCGGAAAATGCTTCGTCCATTAACAAAATGTCAGGGTCGTTGGCGAGTGCACGAGCCAAACCAACGCGTTGTTTCATCCCACCCGATAACTCATCAGGGAATGACTCACAGTAGGCGTCTAAGCCAACTCGAGCGAGCGCTTCTTTTGCACTTTTATTACGTTCATGAGCCACCACTCCTGATAGTTCTAATCCAAAGGCAGCGTTTTCAAGAACGGTCATATGTGGCATGAGTGCGAAGTTCTGAAATACCATTGAGATATTTTTACGTCTTACATCGCGCAGCTCTTGCTCTGAAATATGAGCAATATCCTTACCCTTCAGTAAAACACTTCCTTGGGTTGGCTCAATCAGGCGGTTCAACAATCGAACTAAAGTGGACTTGCCCGAACCGGACAAACCCATAATGACAAAAATCTCCCCTTCATTGATTGAAAGAGACACATCCTTGACCCCAACAGTGAGCCCGGTTTGCTCGAAAATTTGGTCCTTATCCAACCCTTTTTCTAACAGCGGGAAAGCCTGTTGTGGAGTCTCTCCAAATACCTTGTAGAGGTTCTTAACTTCTAACACGGGTGACATGATTTACATCCTTTGTTCTTCATGGCTATTTAATGTTTAGCCGTAAATATGTATAGTACACTAAACATTAGTTTGACGGATTTCAAGTTTTAACTGAATATTTATTGGTCTTTTTGTCATTAAGTTATTGATTTTTTATGTATAAAATAAAACGTAAGAAATGAAAAATAGTTTGAGCTGAAATTTTTGTGTGAAAATGGTAAGCCTGAGAGGCTTGGCTTTATTGGTGTGAAGAACTGAAAATGGCGACGAATAAATCGACAACGTGTCTGATGAAAGAGGTAGAGAGTGAGAAAAATAAATGAGCAACCGATTGTGCGGCAATTATTGCAGCTATTCTTGTTCCTGATAGTGCTAACGTCTTTCCCAACACTGGCACAGGAAGAGTCTTATTCTGAATCGCCAATACTGGATCGTCCTTTGGTTGAGCGCTACATATTGGATGAGCTGAAAGCGTTAAGACAAGATCAACAAGATCTTGAACGGCGACTCACGATTCAAATTACCGACAGAGAATTGTCCGTTGCAGACAAGTCACTGAATTACTCGAATGTGACGGTGACCTATTTTTTCTATGTCATCGCTGGTGTTGCCTCATTAGTTGCATTAATTGGTTGGCAGTCACTTAAAGAAGTGAAGCACAACACGCGTGAACTGGCCGATAAACGGCTAAATCAAATTGCGCAGGAATATGAGAAAAAATTCCTCGCCTTGGAGCGAGATCTCAAGCGCAAAACACGCATCATTACCGAAAACAACCGTGAAATTGAAATTATTAATGAAATCCATAACTTATGGTTGAGAGCGCAAAGTGTCCAAACACCAGAACAGCGTATTGAAGTGTATGACGAAATTTTAAAAATCCGTCCCGGAGATTTGGAAGCGTTGACATACAAAGCAGATGCTGCGATGGAAATTCGAGAATACTACTGGGCACTGAGTCTATGTAATCGCGTGCTAGAGTTAGATGATGCTAATGCGCCAGCCTTGTACCAACGAGCATGTGCGTATGCGCGTATCGGAGCCGAAGAACAAGCGATTGAGGATTTACAAAGAGCCACGGAAATTAGCGCTTCATTGCGAGATTTAATTGCAGAAGAAGCTGATTTAGAAGGGCTACACGGCAATAAGAAGTTTGACGAGCTTATCAGTAGCAACATTTGATTTTGTATTAAATTTCATCCACTTTTTATAGCGAACTGGTGATAATCAAACGTAATCTTAACGACAAATTATTATCATTAGACACACATACGCTTTTAACCGTTAATGCGCCTGACGTTACAGGCGTCAAGTCGTGATATCAGACTTTCTGATTCACTTTTTACTCTCTGTTTTTGTGAGATTAGATGTGGAACAACCATCCAAATTAGATCGCGTTCGCGCTGACTACAATGTTCATTATTGGAGCCAAGGCTTCTTCGGTATTGACAATCAAGGCGAAGTTTATGTTTCGCCGCGCCATGATAAGGCGCACCAAACCCCCTTGAGTTCGATCGTAAAGCAGCTTGAAGCGCGTGATTTAAATTTGCCTGTGCTTGTACGTTTTCCGCAGATCCTGCATCAACGCGTACATAACATTTGTGACGCCTTTAATCAGGCGATTGAAGAATACCAATATCCAAACAACTACCTGTTGGTCTACCCAATCAAAGTGAACCAACAAAAAGAAGTGGTAGATGAGATTTTAGCCAGCCAAGCGCAGCTAGAGACTAAACAGCTTGGATTGGAAGCGGGCAGTAAGCCAGAATTATTGGCGGTATTGGCTTTAGCCCAACAAGCAAGTTCAGTGATTGTATGTAACGGCTACAAAGACAGAGAGTACATTCGTCTGGCCCTGATTGGTGAAAAGCTTGGCCATAAAGTATTCATCGTTTTGGAAAAATTGTCTGAGCTGGATCTCGTGCTGAAAGAAGCGAAAAGCCTAGGCGTGAAACCACGTTTAGGGCTCCGTATTCGTTTAGCTTCTCAAGGCGCGGGGAAATGGCAGGCGAGTGGTGGTGAAAAATCGAAGTTTGGGCTCTCTGCATCTCAAGTGTTGACCGTTATCGAACGCCTTAAAAAAGAGCAGCAATTAGAAGCATTGCAACTGGTGCATTTCCACTTAGGTTCGCAAATGGCGAATATTCGTGATGTGCGTAATGGCGTGAACGAAGCGGCGCGTTTTTACTGCGAGCTGCGTGATATTGGTGCGGAGATTGACTTCTTCGATGTGGGTGGCGGTTTGGCGGTGGACTACGACGGTACACGCAGTCAATCATCCAACTCGATGAACTATGGTTTAGCTGAATATGCACGCAATATCGTAAGCACGGTAAGCGATGTGTGCCAGTTATATAGTCAGCCAAGGCCAGTCATTATTTCTGAATCAGGCCGCTCGATTACCGCGCACCACGCCGTACTTATCACTAATGTTATTGGTACAGAAGCGTATTACCCAGAAGAGATTCCAGAAGTCGGTGAAGAAGCTCCGGTATTGCTACAAAACATGTGGCGTAACTGGCAAAGCTTAAGTGAAGGCTCTGATGCGCGTGCACTGATTGAAATTTACAACGATACGCAAAGCGATCTGTCGGAAGCGCACAACCAGTTTTCGACTGGCGTTATTAACCTTCAGCACCGTGCTTGGGCTGAACAGCTATCGCTGCGCATTTATCACGAACTGACACTGCAAATGAGTACCAAAAACCGTTTCCATCGTCCTATTTTGGATGAACTGAATGAGCGTTTGGCGGATAAGTTTTTTGTTAACTTTTCATTGTTTCAATCATTGCCAGATGCGTGGGGAATCGACCAAGTTTTCCCTGTGTTGCCATTGTCTGGCCTTGAAAAAGTGGAAGATCGCCGCGCCGTGATGCTGGATATCACCTGTGATTCTGATGGTGCAATCGAGCAGTACGTCGAGGGGCAAGGTATTGAAACGACGCTGCCAGTGCCAGCATGGAATGCCGATGAACCGTATTTGATGGGATTCTTCCTTGTAGGGGCCTATCAAGAGATCTTAGGCGATATGCATAACCTATTTGGCGACACACACAGCGTGGTGGTGAACATGGCAGAGAATGGCGAAACTGAAATCGTATCGATCAACGAAGGAGACACGGTTGAAGATATGATGCGCTATGTTCATATTGATGTGGATGCCATCCGTAAAAACTACCGCGAATTAGTTAGCCAGCGTGTGGCGGTTGAAGAACAAGAAAATGTATTGCAAGAGCTTGAGCAAGGCTTGAGCGGTTATACCTATCTAGAGGATTTCTAAATGAATGATTTGTTTACTAAAACTGATTATTCCCTGTATTCCAATGCGATGACGTTTGTACGTCGTCCTTATGTTAAAGACCCAGTAAGTGCAGATGCCGATGTCGTGGTACTGGGCGTACCTTTGGATATGGCTACATCAGGTCGCCCAGGGGCGAGAATGGGTCCAGATGCGATTCGTCGCGCTTCAGTGAACCTTGCATGGGAAGGTAAAAAGTTTCCTTGGAACTTTAATTTGTTCCAAGATACCAAAGTGATCGACGCGGGTGATTTGGTGTTTGATTGTGGTGACGCTGAAGATTTCACTTATCGCTTAGAAGCGGCGACTAGCGAAATTCTAAAAAGTGGCAAAACCATGCTTGCTTTAGGTGGTGACCACTTTATCACGCTGCCTATATTGCGCGCTTATGCCAAATATTATGGCGAAATGGCATTGATTCACTTTGATGCTCATACAGACACCTATGCCAATGGCAGCGCTTATGATCACGGCACTATGTTCTATCATGCGCCGAAGGAAGGGTTAATCTCAGCCAAGCATTCTGTGCAAGTGGGTATTCGTACCGAATACAAACAGGAAGGCCACGGTTTTAATGTCATCAATGCGATGCAAGCGAATGATATGTCAGTGGAAGAAATCGTCGCTAATATTCGTCAAACTATTGGTGATAAACCCGTATACCTGACGTTTGATATTGACTGCTTAGATCCCGCTTTTGCTCCTGGAACGGGTACGCCAGTATGTGGTGGATTGAATTCCGATAAAGTGCTGAAAATCATTCGTGCATTGGCCGGTATTAATTTGGTGGGAATGGATGTTGTTGAAGTTTCTCCTCCGTACGATCAAAGTGAGCTAACGGCTTTGGCTGGTGCGACAATTGCTCTAGAGCTGCTTTACGTTTGGGCTTCTAAGCCAAATGTGGCGTCATAAAAAATAAGTCAGCGCGCAGCATCACCACTGCGCGTTTTTCTTAACCATCATCTCAACGTATTTCCATTAAAAATCATCATGTTGTCTTCTAATGTAAAATTCACTTTGCGCACTCAATAATAAATATTAATGACATAACTTGCATAAGTGTTCGCCGTGTACCAATTTTATTAGGTTGGCTAGGTGTCTCATTGGTCTACCATTCATATTAATAATATGATCAAGTTTCACCTTAATCTTTCTAGCTGTTACACGGTGAGGGTGAATCTATGACTTTAGGTTTTAAAAGCAGAATATATGTGAGCGTAGCACTGCTCGTTGCGATTTCTTTAATCGTTTTGGGCACCATCAACATGCTGTCGTTAAAAGAGAAGATGATTACCTCTTTAACCACAGAAACTCAAAACAAGCTCAACTATCACGTTTCTGAACTCGAATCTTGGGTGAAAACACGTTATCAAGCCGTAGTTAAAGGTTCACAACATTTCCGATCTGCTCTTTCTGATCAAGAGAATGTCAACTTGGTTCGATTGTTAGCTGAGAGTGCACAAATTTCAAATGTCATTATGGCGTATGACGATGGCCGTGCCTATATGTCGTTTGACAAAGACAACGGAGTTGTTACAGGTCAACAAAATTTCACCAGTAGGGATTGGTATCAGCAAGCAAAAACCTCTCGAACTGCTCAGGTAACTGAAATTTATGAAGATAAAATCACCGGTAAACAGGTTATTAGTGTAGTTATGCCTGTCTACCAACAAAGCCGTTTCATTGGTGTTTTGCTGGGAGATATCCAACTGGATGAGGTTATTGTCCAAGTCAGTAATATGCGCTTTGCCGGCGGTGCAGCGACACTAACCGACAAGAATGCTGTCTTTTTTGCTAGTGATGATCCTAGTGATATTGGACGAACGCCCTCGCAAGTCAGCCCTAATTTCCTCGAAATGGAGAAACTTTTTAGCCAGCAGGATGCTGGTCACTTGTCATTTCCTTATTTAGGCATTGAATTTGATGGTTATTTCAAGCGCGTTAACCTAACCGATAACATGTACTGGACCATGATGGTGTTCGTCGACAAAGGTACGGCGTTAGCTAATGTGTATGAAGCGCAAAGTAGCGCTATTTACACTGGGGTGATTTTGCTCATTATCAGCGTCGCGGCAATCTTCGTCATTCTTAATTATATCTACAAGCCTTTGCTACGCCTGAAAAAAGCGGTACTTGATCTTTCGAAAGGCTCTGGTGATTTGACACGCCGCTTGGAGGTGAATGGTGATGATGACTTAGCGCAGATAAGCCAAGGCTTCAATTTATTCTCAGAAAATCTACAAAAAATGATGTTGCAAATATCTGATGCCAGTCAAAACATCTCCTCTAATATTGAGCAGTTAGGTCAAACGGCAAAGGAAAATGAGCGGATGCTGCTTTCGCACTCATCTGAAACAGAGCAAGTGGTGACGGCCATTACTGAAATGAGTGAAAGTGCACGTACTGTGGCAGAGAGCGTCACGCAATCGAATCACATTACTGACTCTGCGAGCAAAGAGGCCAAACAATCGATTATTATTGTGAATAATGCGGTTGAAACGGTCAGCTCATTGGTGAGTGATGTTGAACAGATGTCTGAGCGCATTGCCAATATGAACAAAGATGCGATCAAGATCAGCGAAGTATTGACCGTGATTGGCGCTATTTCAGAGCAAACGAACTTGCTTGCGTTGAATGCGGCGATCGAAGCGGCGCGTGCGGGTGAGCAAGGCCGTGGGTTTGCGGTGGTTGCAGATGAAGTTCGTGCTTTAGCGGCGAGAACGCAAAACAGCACTACTGAAATATCAGATATGCTGGCCAAGCTACTTGAAGGGACGGATAGCGTTGTAGCCGCAATGGACAAAACTAAAAACCAATGTCAAACCACAGCAGATAAAACGTCCGAAGTTTCTGGTAGTTTAAACATCATGAGTACTTCCGTTTCCGAAATTGATGATTTGAGTACGCAGATTGCTGCTGCGACCGAACAGCAAAGTACAGTCGCAGAAGAGCTCAGTCGCAATATGCTAGCGATAAGAGACATCGTTGAATCATTGGTGGTGAGTGGCAGACAAACCGTCAGTGCTACGGAGTCACTCTCTTACTCAAACCATGAGCTTGACCGCTTGGTCTCCAACTTTAAGTTAAAGTAATAAAACGCCGCTAACGCGGCGTTTTATTTGGGATTAAGCACGGAGAGAGCATCATGAAAACAGCGTATTATAGCGTGTGGCTAGATGAGCACGCCAACCAACTGAATCCTGCGTTTGAGCAAATTTTCCAGACAGTGAAAGCGCATTTTTTTGCTCGCGATCCCAATCGTTGGCCTTTGTATCGTATTCACGAGATTGCCCGTTGGCTTGAAGAGCGAAAAATTGATGCGCCAACCGTGGTAAATACTGCGTTGCAGCAACAATTACGGCATTCAAACACCATTCCTCGACACTCGAGCCACGTCATTCACCCTTTTAACGACTTAGCGCTTTATGCCGCCAAACGTTCAAAAAACTGGGATGACCCTCGCTCAGTGGAAAATGTGATCTCGACACCTTGTGATCCGGCCATTCACGGTGCGCTACTTGCGACTATCGCCAACCCTAACTTGGTTTATAGCGAATATGCGGGAGATGCCATTGAACTGGAAAAATTAGTCGTGCGGCAGATCGCGCATTTAGCTGGTTATGATAGTGATCAAGCGACTGGAGTATTCACACAAGGAGGTACATTTTGTAATTTGTACGGCTATCTATTAGGTATTCGAAAAGCGTTGCCAAAGTCAGCTCTGAATGGTTTGGCGGGAGAAGATTACAGGATATTCAATTCAGAGGCAGGTCACTATTCAAACATGACAAATTTGTCGTTGTTGGGGGTTGATGTTCAAGGTAAAGCGATTCGGATCAAAGTTAAAGATAACAATGAAATGGATTTGGCTGAATTAGACCAACAATTGATTTTCTGTTTTAAAAATGGCATTGCTGTTCCTAGCATAATGTTGACATTTGGCAGTACCGATACCTTCGCAACTGATGATATTGAACAGGTTTATGCGATAAGAGAAAGAAGATGCCAAGAATATGCGATTTCGATGAAACCACATATTCATGTTGATGCTGCTGTTGGGTGGAGTATGTTGTTTTTTCAAGAGTATGATTTTGAACGCAACCCTTTATCGCTTAATCGGGCAACACTGACGGGTATTGAATCCTTATTGCCGAGGATTAAAAGTTTACAATTAGCGGATTCATTTACGGTCGATTTTCAAAAATGGGGTTATGTCCCTTATACTTCCAGCTTGGTGATGCTCAAAAACAAACACGATCTCGCGGTATTAAAAACAGATCCCGGTTATTACTCCTACTTTGAACATGCTCAAAGAGAAGAGAGCCATTTGCAATCGACCATTGAATGTTCACGCAGTGCCGTGGGTGTTTTTTCTGCCTATTCAGCACTGCAACATTTAGGTATCGAAGGCTACCAAACCGTGATTGGTCATACATTGCAAAATGCTAATTATTTACGCTGCCAATTAGCCGCTCTACCACACTGCAAGGTGGCAGCAGTAGAAAACCAAGGGCCAAGTGTTACTTTTCGTCTCTATGACCCACAGAAAGTGACGTGTGCTGAATCGATGTTTGAGCAAGAAATGAACGTCGCCCGTCAGGGTTCTATGGTTGATTCGATAGTAGAGAATACGCTCTACCATCGTCATCAGTTCTTATCTCATAAAGGCCAGCATCTCAACACCAATTGGGTCGATTCGATTGCGCGCACTCATTATGATGATACTGGACATTGCTTACATATTCCGGGAGAAAAAGCGGTTTTAATGAACCCCAATACCACCCGAAAACATATCGAACAGTTTTGCCAAAACATTGTTCGGCGCTAGCCATGGAAAGGGTGAGCGCGAACTGAAATGAATGACTAGTCACGTCAATGTAATGTTATTTTTCACCACGGATGCGGTATGAAGAATGTATTACCATGTGCGCGTGATATTAACCTGAATGTTACATTTTAGATAACAAGCTGTCTCAAGGAACGATAATGAAAAAACAACTGTTGACCCTGGCAATTAGCGTTTGCTTTACCTATGTGGCGCAAGCAAATGAATGGGGATATGAAGGTGAACGTGGCCCTGAACATTGGGGACATGTTTCTAAAATTTGTGAAATGGGCAAAAATCAAAGCCCAATTGATATCAATGGCCTCGTTGAAGCTGATTTAAAATCTTTGGATATCCATTATTCAGGCGTTGTGAGTGCATTGACCAACAATGGACACACGCTGCAAGCCTCAGTTTCAGGGAAAAATACACTGGTAGTGGATGGTACAGAATTTGAACTCAAACAATTTCACTTCCATACCCCTTCTGAAAACTTAATTAAAGGACATCAATATCCTTTAGAAGCGCATTTTGTGCATGCTGATGCGTCTGGCAATCTGGCAGTTTTGGCGGTGATGTTTGAAACGGGTGCACAGAACGAACCATTAGCTCAGCTTATTGCGGAGTTGCCTAAAGTTGGGGCGAATGTGCCGTTAGCAAAAGGGTTAGCAGTACAGTCACTGTTACCTAAGCTAGATGAGTATTACCGTTTTAATGGGTCACTCACAACGCCGCCTTGCAGTGAAGGCGTGAGATGGTTGGTGGTCAAGCAGCCGAAAAGTTTGTCACAGCAACAAAGTGCAGCACTACATAGTGTGATGGGAAATAACAATCGGCCCATACAAGCTCACAATGCTCGCTTAGTGCTAGAAAAAGAATAACAACGTTCTTTAAGCGATTTGAAGTCGCAGTCGGGCTCACAGGGTTTACTATTTCCTTTCCGCTCTGCTTCTTCAAAATTTAGGTGTAAGTGCTTAATTTAGCTAAGCTATTTTTTGTGCTTATTCATTGACAGCATTTAATGTATAGCGGCTTGCACTGGCTAAAGATAGTGGTTTTGAAAACCAATAGCCTTGTAAATAAGTTGCCCCCATCTCTTTAAATTTTTGGTACATGTCGCCATTTTCAACCCCCTCAATAACAATGTCGACGCCATTGGTGTGACAAAACTGGATGAGAAAGGCTAAATATTGTTCTGATGCTGGGTTAGTCAGTGTTTTCCATACAATGCTTTTGTCTATTTTAATTTGATTGAGGGGCAAATCAAAGAAGCTATTGAGTGAGCTAAAACCAGCTCCAAAATCATCCAGCGACAGTTGAAACCCCATTTCATTTAAGGAGTGAAGCTGGTTAATCGCATTTTTATCGCCATCGAGTATGACAGTTTCCGTCAGTTCTAACACAATAGAAGAGGGCAATACACCGGAAGCCTTAGCCATTGTTAGTATCTGTTGTGGGAAGTCACTTTTCAGAAGTTGAAGGACTGAAACATTAATATTAACCCGAATATTAACCCCATTTTGTTTATTGTAACGGCCAATAAACTCACAGGCTTTTTTGAAGACAAAATAGCCTAAATCAACAATCAGCCCCTTTTTTTCTGCAACGGGAATAAATTCGTCCGGGAAAATCTCACCAAACTCTTTTGAGCGCCAGCGGACTAAGGCTTCAAAGCTGGATACCTGTCCTGATTGTGCATGAATAATGGGTTGGAATTTCACGGACAATGAACGTTGATCTAATGCTTCCTTTAAGCCTCTTTCGATGAAGAAATAACGATCAACGTTTTTTTGAATTCGGCCACTGTAAATTTCGATACGAGAATGATTTTTGGCACTAGCAAATTGGCAAGTTCGTGATGCAATATTTAACAACTCATCGGCAGATATAGCACGGTTTATCTCAGGATAGACACCAATGCTAATATCATTACCATAGAGGTGCCCATGCTCCGTGGCTGATTTCGAATAGTGCTTCATTATTTGAGAGCAGATATGCTTGAGCTCATCGTATGAGCGTTCTCCTCTAAGTAATATGGCAAAATCGTCAGAGCGAATACGGTAAAAATCAGCAAATTCATCGGGCAGTTCACGCAGTGCACTGACGACGTGATTCAGTAAATCTTTAACAATGTCTGAGCCGTATTGATTGAGATAAGACTTAATATCTTCAAGTTGGATGTAGATAAGTGAATAAGGCTCTCCAATTTTGAGTGCTTTCTCATCAATATCGAGCAGTAATTTACTTCGATTATAGAGGCCTGATGAGCTGTCAAAAAATGCAGCTTGATGAATGTAATCTTCCATCAATTTTTGATCGGAGATATCTTTATGGCTACCCACCATAAAATGTTCACCGTTCACACTTTTTGTGACCGCATTCCCCTCTAACCAGATATATTGACCATTTGCTTTTTTGACTCGGTATTGAATCGTTTCCCTTGATTCAGTGGTGCTGATATGCTCGTCGACGCGGCTATTGAGCAGTGCACGATCCATAGGATGAACCAAACTCAGCCAATCAGCATAGGAAATAGTTTCGCTGTTTACACCAAATTGTACATAAAATGTTGGATTATAGAGCACCATGTTTCCATCGCTGCTCATATAAAACAGACCTTGACTAAAAAAATCGAGAACATGAACCAGACGCTGCTTTGCAACGGCACTGTCTAGGTCTGAAATTGAATACTCTTCCTGCGGAAATGACATTGTCATGTTAATCCTAATTCAAGCGAAAGCAGCAATGGATGATAATTGTGAGTCTTGATCCAAAACCTTTATGACTCATCTTTAAAGAGTACTATAACGCTTGTACTAAGATGTCTCAATTATAAAACTATTGATTCATCAATTAGGCACAAGTTATCAGTTTATTTCACGGAAGTTGTTATTTCTGAAACGAAATGGTGAGACGTTAAATAACGTAGGATCGCATCGTGCGGTTTATTCGTTGTGGAAAGAATAAAAGCGACAAATTGTCGCTTTTATTCATGTAGAAGTCATACGATTTAACGATCCCAATACGCTTCTTCTAGACTATCTTCACGTTCTGGTAATGCTCGTGATAAACGAGGAGAGTGCTGTGTGAGCACTTCGTAGCTGACACGGTTTGCATATTTGCAGATCTGAGATAACGAAGAGTAAGTGAGGTACGGCACATCATGTTTGGCAGAGTTTGGAACATTACGTTGATGATAACTATTCGCGGCCATATCGTGCAATAAAGCCGATAGCGCTCCGTCTCCCGCTCCGTTAGTGTTTTTGATTTCCAATGGGCCACCCAAGTAAGGGCCAATATGTGAATACACTTTTATTGGGTTGAGGCAGTCTTGTTTTCGCATCGCACGGCTAAATTCGTACTTGTTAAATTCAGCAATATTACCCGGTAGGAGAGGTAATTCAGTTTCGCGCTTTGCGCTTTCATCGGTGTAGCTAGCCATATAAAGACCTACGGGCCCCGCGGTGCAGAGGATTAAATCTACCCATTCGAGTGCTTTGTTAGCTGCAAGCAGTGGATCTTTCTCACCAGTTAACGCTTCACCTTCTTCTTCATTCATGGCGACGACTGTGATGTTTTCTTTGATGTAGTCTTGCCACCACTTCGCATTACCTTCAATTACATACTTAGTGCCTAGGGTTAACACCACTGGAATGTGCTTGGATTTAGCGATCTCAATAGCGCGTTTGACCGCAAGTGGCATTGGATCTTCGGGTTTTCCACGCATTAAGTAAGAAGAAACAACTAAAGCGGAAGCTTTTTCAAAAACCTCTTCAGGAATACTATCAGGGCGAAGTTTATTCATATGCCCTTCATTAATGGCGAAGGTGCGCTCTCCATCATCAGAAATTAGGGTGTAGCAACGCCCGATAGGACCATCGACAGTTTGAAGATGGTTTAGGTTCATGCGCGATGAGGTTCTACACAAATAACGATAGCTGTATGAGCCGACTTCAATATTTTTGGACATCACGCCGAGCAAAACGGATTTGCTATCGGCCAACACAGAGTAGTTGTGCAGTGTGTTGCCAATCGTATCTCCCGGGTATTGGTGAGTAATTAAACCTCGTTCGACTAGCTCTTCATAGAGCGCATCGGCTTTGCTCTCTTCGAGCACCAGTGAGTGACCTTTACTCAATTGATGTTTCTCTAAGAACTCATTGTCTACACGGGCTTCAATATCAACAATGGTTTGCCCAACACCGACCACTGTTGGGCGGTGGAGCATAGCCGTTTGTTGAATTTGATTGACGAGAGGGTCACGAGCATGAGTCGGAAAATAGTGCTTAGATTTACGCTGTCCAGGAAACTTCATGTTGAAAAATGAGAATTGAAAATTTCCCGCATCATATCACGGATATGAAAGGTTCCTTTCATTTTTATTACATAAAAAAGTGAGCTAAATCCAGATCGCCGAGGCGTTAGCGGCTATTTAGTGAGCGTTATGTCCGTACTATAAGCCTTAGTCCCCCAAAGCGGTACGGTCGATAGGCTGTGTTTGAAGCTACCATCTGTTTCTTTGGTAGTATAAGACAAGTAGATCAGGGTTTGATTTTCTGCATCGTAGATACGTCTGACTTTCATTGACTTGAAGAAAATGCTTTTTGACTTCTTAAACACGATTTCGCCTGATTTGCTCTTATCAATTTTTGCAATCATCTCTGGCGTAATATCACCAGTCTGACGACACGAGATTGAGCTATCACTTGGATCAGAAAGACTCAAATTAGCCTCAATTGAAGCAATATGGCACGTAACACCAGTCACAATATCATCACTTAGATTTTCGATTTTTACGTCTTTAAGCGTGAAAAATCCGAGCGATACATCGCCAACTTCATTGCTATCGCAGCCAACTAAACCAAAGCTAAGTATGAATGCGGTGGTGATGAGTTTCTTGTTCATGTCTATAATCCATTTATCCATCTTTCTGCACATGATAGCAGCATCAAAGGAGAATGATATAGGCTGTTATGTTGATGTTTTGGCCAGCATATCTGCAGTTTAGATGAGGATAATGTGAGTAATGGCTTGTCGCATATCGATCTGGTCAGTATCCTGCTTGCAACAATTAGAAGAAGAAGTAAATAACAATGATTAACCAACCTGACGTTGCCGCCATTAAAAACCAATGGCTATTTGACCAAGTGAATGTCGAATTTCCAACAGAAGAGAGCTTACAAGGTCGAGATCTCTACCAAAAAGCGGTTGTTCAACGCAGTTTTCGCGCTTTTATTGAGCTCACTGAGGAGCCTAACCTATCGTTGCTCGAAGAGGTTTATTTGGTTGATTTTCATCGGATGACAATATGGTTTGCTCTGTTGCAAGCAAGCTTATGGAGCGATAAAAACGATCAATCAAAAGTTATCGAATTCTTTACCCAAATCATTTATTCAGCACCTTGCGAGCTTTACTTAGGTTTTCAAAATGGGGAGCCTGTGGCTGCTGGTATCGTCACCTCCACTTCACATGAGATACTCATCTCTGATATCGTGACCCTGGATAAAAATGCATTTGGAGGTGAAGATGTATTCACGCGGTTGTTGCTCGCAAAATGGCGTGCTAATCATGAGTGCAATGGTAATGTTTTTATAGAACAGTAGCTTGTCCTGATGAAATTGGTACTATAGCGCCTGGTTTGGTATTAATTTTAGCCTGCACGGAGAGCTATGTATGAATAAACAGCAAATAACATATTGGCTTAGTTGGACTGCTATGGTCTGTTATGCGCTGTTTTTGTCGTTTCCTGCTAAGTCAACTCGCTGGGAGCCTAAAAATATTCTTGTGCTGCATTCATACGAATCATCTTATCAATGGACATATGAATTTCAAAAGGGCATTGATGCTGTAGTTAAGAGCAGCAAAACACCGATTAAGCTCTCCATTGAATACCTTGATACAAAAAGAATTTATAGCCAAGAGTATCTTGAGGAGGCCAAAAAATACCTCCACGTTAAATATCGTGATTATCCATTCGATGCGGTTATTATTACCGATGACAATGCGTTAAAGTTCACTAAAGGGCTCTCAAGCCTATTTAAACCAGATACGCCTATGGTTGCGGTTGGCATCAACGACAAAAGTGCCACACTCGATGACATGACTAAGTACAATAAAATTATTTATGAATCTGAAGCTATCATAGAAAACTTCCATTTAATCAAATCATTACGGCCAAAACTCAAGAAAATCTATTATTTATCAGATCAAAGTCATACTTCGCAATTGATCCGAAAAAAAGTCGATGAAGTGCTGGCTACGGATCTTTTAAAAGGTATCGAGTTTATCGATATTAACTCCATCACTTTGGCTGAAGCAGAAAAGGTGCTATTCCAGATTTCCCCTGATGATGCGGTACTGCTATCGCACTTTAATACAGAGACAAATCAAGGTGTTTACCATACTTATCAAGAGATTTCCTACCGCCTAGCACAAGCTAGCGCTGCCCCCATTTTTGTACTGTGGGAGTTTTATATTCGTGATGGTATCGTTGGAGGGTATGTTAATCGTTCTGAGCAACTGGGAAAAGATATCTTGATGGCGTTAAACCAATTTGTATCATTAGATTTGGCCTCCGCAGTTGACATGCAAATCAGTAGTGCAAGAGCGGTTTTTGATTACCAAGCCATGCAGCGACATCAGATTGACATGAAAGCCTTACCACAGGATGTGTTGGTTCTTAATCGTCCTCTTTCTTATTTTGAACAGCATTGGAAAGTGTTACTCGCGGCTAGCTTTATTATTCTCTGTTTGCTGGTTGTGATTGTTATGCAAGGGGTGACCCTCAGACAAAAAAGAGAGCTTGGCGTCAAAAACCGTAAAATAGTGGTATTGCAAGAGCGTACATTAGCCGTACAGCGGGAAATGATTCATTTACTCGGAGAAGCAATAGAAACGCGCTCTGGTGAAACGGGTAATCATGTTAAGCGGGTAGCAAGGCTCTCTGCGCTGCTGGCTCGTTTGTGCGGGTTAACGCAGCGCGAGGTAGAAATGATCGAGATCATCAGCCCAATGCACGATGTGGGAAAAATTGCGATTCCAGAGTCGATTTTGGATAAGCCTGGAAAATTAACACCAGATGAGTGGGAAATCATGCAGACTCACACTACCGCTGGTTATAACATCCTCAATACAAGCGAAGGTGATATAACTAAATTAGCTGCGATTGTCGCACATGAACACCATGAGCGTTGGGATGGTAAAGGTTATCCTAATCAGAAAAAAGGCACAGACATTCATATATTTGCTCGCATTACTGCGATAGCGGATGTGTTTGATGCTTTGCTAAGTGAACGTTGTTATAAAGAAGCGTGGCCGCTTGAGAATGTAGTAAGTTTATTTGAACGTGAATGCGGTTTTCAGTTTGACCCTACTTTAGTCAATTTATTGCTTAATCATTTGGATGATTTTATCCAAATCCGTAATTTGTATCCCGATACGACAAGCTATTACAGAGCCGGCTAAATACGCCCCATTGAGTATCAAAGAGTGATGTGGCTATAAGTTATGCATATCAACTCTTATCTTCGTTTCATTCTGTTAACTCAATCATTTTATACATTCATCCAGCGGTTAAAATTAAGCATTGGATGAAGGAAGTGTTTATGACTGAGAAAAAAATAAAATGTATTATTTTCGACTGTGAAGGTACTTTAGTTGATAGTGAGCGTTTGTGCTGCGAAGCGCTAGTCAATGTATTGAACCAACTAGGAGCCCACATTACTTTTGCACAAGTGAGTAACCATTTTGAAGGTGGGAAGATTGCGGACATACTGTTTCAGGCGCTTGAACATACGAATATTAACGCCGATCTTGATCTTTTAGAGAACCTTTATCGGGATAAAGTTAATGAGCTCTTCCAGCAATATCTTTCACCCATGGATGGTGCGATAGAACTACTTGAGTATTTACGCCAGCAGGGTATTGAATACTGTGTCACCTCTAATGCACCTAAAGAAAAAATATCATCAATTTTACAACGGAGCGGTTTGCTCCCTTTGTTTGAAGGACGCATTTTTTCAGCCTTTGATGCGAATAGCTGGAAGCCTGAACCTGATTTGATTCGTTATTGTGCGATGAATATGGGATTTCTTTTGCAAGAATGTATTTATGTGGATGATTCAGCAAAAGGGGTTGAAGCGGGTATCAATGCAGAGGTACCAACCGTTCAGCTAGCACCTCTTAACCCACAGGGTTTTTCTCAAGCGCCTAATGTCGTTGTTATCGACACATTACTCGAGCTTAAACCATGGCTCAATGCACATTGTTGGCCAAGCAATGAATGTGTTTATGACTGATTAGCGCTGTGTGTACACCAATCATTTGCTGGACGCTTTGTAAGTGGTCGGTTTTAAAACCACATTGTGCGCAGATAAACTTTTCATTGTTTGTGGAAATAAAGTATTCGTCATGTTGACAAAGTGGACAGCAGTCTATTTTTTCAAGTGTTTTATTTATATTTTTCATAATCAATTCTCAGCAGCAAAAAGGGAGAGTCATGTTCTCCGTACTCACAGAATAAACACTAATCAAAACTTGCTCTCGGTAATATTTACCTTAGTTCCAAAAATTAGAGGCATTTCATACTTCACTGTAAGGAATGTTTGATTTTGGCCTAAACCATAATAGGCAAAGTGCCGTCATTGCCCCAAGGGTATCGCATAACATGTCTTTTTGTGCGTCCCAAATGTCGCCTTGTGAACCCAGAAAAGCGATTCCCTCATCACCACCCGCGATTGAGGCATACCACCATTCAATAATTTCGTAACCTGCTGCGATACTCATGATAGAGAAAAGCCCGAACAATGAGGCAATTAGCGGTTTACAGAGCTGCTTTCTAATTAAATATTCAGCGATAGGGTAGGCATAAAAGCCAATTGAGAAATGAGCGACGCGATCAAAATTATTACGAGATGATCCGATCAGTTCGTTGAACCAAGCAAACGGAACATCTGCAAATGTATATTTAGCCCCAATGGTATGCAAACTAAGCCACACAAACATCAGAATATAAGCCGTTGAGCTAAAGCGTAGTTTTGTTGAAGCCCAATAGACGAGTGCTAAGATCCCTAGCGCAGGGATGATTTCTGCTAACCAGACAGCACGAGAAACCGGCGCGATCGCTGAAAATAGAAAGAGTACACCGTAGATCGCCGTCAAAAATAAAAGCGTGCGTGAGAAGTTGAGAGACATGTTTTTTCCTATCACAAAATACCGATGGATAGTGCCACTATTTTGCACGATGTTCAATTTTGTTGAATTCTGTATCTTATAGACGTAGAAATTTGTGTTTGAGATGTGTGTATCTACCTTCGTTTTGTGATTGATTTTCGCATCGTCTTAGCAAAGAGATCAGCAAGGTGGAGAAGATCATGCAACAACTCGATCTTTCTCTTTTTATGTATTGATAGATAGTGCGTGTGATAAACGGACTCTAGTTCAAAAAGCCAAGATAATATGCGGTAAGAAACTCGACAAAAAAGCGATATTGGATTTGAATGAAGAGAGAACCTTAATATGAACGTCGAGACTATGTCCCAAAGTAGGCCCGAAAGTATGTCTGAAAGCTTAGAACTTACCGCTCAGTTTCAATCTTACATGGAAAATCCGCTGCTTTGGCCAATGTTGGAGGTGTTGCGTAAACAGCCTTCCGGTTGGAAAGTCCATACGTTAGCGGCACATTTAAGTGAACAGGGATTCATGCCTGTACTTGATAGCGCACCTGAAAAAGACCTCTTTAAGCGTAATTTTTTGATCATGAACGCGCTCTATCAGCTTCAAGAGACGCTTTACCCTGAAAAGTGGTTACAAGTATCAGCAATGGACATTGTACTAATGCCTGCGCATCGTGCCGTTAGTTGCGAAATCGACCCAGATGATCCATTGCGTGATTATTACACTCAGTGGAAAAATTATGAGGCTGATGAAGGAGAAGTGCGCCGCTTGTTGAACGAATTTTGGACTCGTTACCGTAAAGCAATGGGTGGAACGAGTAACCTTAATATGAATCGTCTTCAAGCATTGAGGCTGTTTAAATTACCAGTGGAAGCGACGCAAATTGAAATCCGGAAAACATGGCGCAAGTTGGCACTAAAGTGGCATCCAGATCGAGACAATGGCAATGCTGAAACGTTTCGAGTGTTGTGTGAAGCATGGAATATTTTGCGGCAAAATAGTTAAAGCCCAAACCTTAAACTCTAGACAAGATGTTCGCCGAATAAGGTCAACTGGCACTGTAAGGCATACCTAAGCTAACTACCTGTAATGTACTGAAGCAATAAGGTACTGAAGTAAAAAAGAAGCGATCTCTCGCTTCTTTTTGCTTTTGTTGTAGGGGAGTTAATCTTTACTGGTGGTTTTTAAATTGCGACTTGCGCATACGGTTCAACGCCGCCATCACATCGATGACACGTGGTTTCGCCAAATCACCGTGGTTTGGCATATTTTGGTGCCATGTTCCTGCTAATAAAGCCATCATCTCTTTGCTTGGTTGCGCTGACCACCCCGGAGTCTGCGCAAACTGGAACCAAGTCCAGCCAATCGCATTGACTTCAGAAGGTGACTCCAATTGTTCTAACGCATTTAAATCCGTAAATTCTTTGCCAAAGCGAAGCGAATCAACGCCTTTGGCAGAGACTCGGAATTTACCATCAACCAGTAATTTTTGCAGCGCAGTGCGATTCACAGCGCGTCCTGGGAAAATAGCCAGTGGCGTTTCACACTCGTTGTGACGAGCAGTTGGATGCTGTTTGATGACTTCTTTAGCTTTGTTAGTCACATCAACGGCGTGGTAGTCATGCATCTGGATGACAGTATCGGCGACATCTAAGTAATCACCGGATCCCCCCATGACGATCAGTGTCGAGATATCCAAATCATCGCGAAGTTGCCCGATACGATCAACCAATGGTGTAATGGGCTCATCACCTTTACTAACCAGCGCTTGCATACGCTCATCACGGATCATGAAGTTGGTGGCGGAAGTATCTTCATCAATCAGTAATGTACTAGCGCCAGATTCAATGGATTCTTGTAACCACGCTGCTTGCGATGTTGAACCGGACGCATCTTGAGTGCTGAAATCGGAGGTTTCTTTACCCATAGGTAGGTGATTGATGTAGTTGGACAAATTTAAATTATGTACGCAACGGCCATCTTCAGCGCGAATTTTCATGGCTTGATGATCCGTAACAATTCGCTCACGGCCATCGCCGGGAATATGGTTGTAAATTGAACGCTCAATCGCCGTTAACAAAGTCGATTTACCGTGAAAACCACCGCCGACGATAAGGGTTATACCTTTGGGGATACCGAGTCCTTTAATTTTGCCTTGGTTTGGTGTCTCAAGCTCGACTTCTAGCGATGTGGGGGCTTGGAAAGTAACGGCGTCTTTCATCGGCAGATCACAGTTACCTGCCAAGCGAGGTAATACGCTGCCATTAGCCACAAAAGCAACCAGATTGTGCTGTGCCAGTTGTGCACGCATTGCTTCTTGATCTTCGATCACAGCGCAATGCTCAAGTAGGGCATCTTTATCCAGTTCACGTTCAATGGTGGCCCGGCGAATGAATTTTGGCAGGTAGAAGGTGATGATGTTGAGCGCTTTCTTGGCCAGAATGTCACGACCTTCAGCGGGTAAATTGATGCGAAAACGAAGCTCAATACCATGCTCCGTAAAGAGAACAGCTGTACTATCAAGCACCGTTTGGCCCGTCAATGCGATGGCAATATGGTTCTCTTGCTTAGCAAACTCCGCAAAACTACGAGCGATAAAATCTCTTGCAGCCATTTGATAAGCAGGTGATTTCTCTTTTAACCATTCCAGACCGGTCAGAGACCATGCTCGAGTAGCGCGAAAGCGAGATGCAGAAGCATAAGGGTCCGCTTGGATATGATCGATATGCAAGGTGAAATCACCAAATTCGTATTGACCTTTGATCTGCTGATAGGCGCGGTAGTTCTGTTTTTCTAGCTTTTTGAGAATTGATGTTAATAAATCCATCTCGATATCGCTCGTTTGGAAAGGAAAGGCGGCGATTATAGGAACCGCCACACTGAGAGTAAAGACATGATAAGGGATTCCTTTATCCTACAAAACCTTTGTCTTGGCAGGGTGTGCATAATTTTGGTTCAGTAGCCCAGCCTCAAACTCGTCACAAGGCATTGGTTTACCATAGAAATAGCCTTGGCCAAACTCACACCCTTCACTGATGATAAAGTCTTCTTGGCTTTGATTTTCAATCCCTTCGAGGATCACTTTCAGCTTTAATTTTTTGGCAACGTGAATGATTGAGCGAACAATTTCTTTATCTTCCTCACTTTGATCCAATTGATGTACAAAGCTTTTATCTATTTTTATGCAATCGAAGGGAAATTTTTTCAAATAGCTGAAAGAGGCGTAGCCCGTGCCGAAATCATCAAGTGACAACGTCACACCCAGTTGGTGTAGAATTCGCAGTGTGTTGCGAGCCACCACTTCATCCGCAATCAAACAGCTTTCTGTTACTTCCAACTCTAAGTACCGAGCTGGAAGTTGGTAGGTGTTCAGTAGCTCACGAACTTGGTCTGCGAATTGGGCATTCTTTAATTGGACGGCTGAAACGTTAATGGCCATTTTGAAATTATCGACCTGTTTTGCCCATTGGCTCGTTTTTTCGATGGCCGATCGCAGGACAAAGTTACCCACTTCAAAAATCAGTCCATTTTGTTCGGCCATGTGAATTAAGGTTTCATTGGATATATCGCCCAATACGGGATGCCGCCAACGTAGTAGCGCTTCTGCCCCCGTCCAGCGATGAGTGGTTGGAGAGACCTTAGGTTGAAAATAGAGCATGAGCTCATCGTTGCGCACTGCTCGTAATAAGTAGCTTTCTAATTGGTTGATTTGCCGGAGTGAGTCACTGAATACTTGCGAGTGATAGCAAAATTTATGACCGGAATCTTTGCAAGAGACCATGGCAGCAGAAGCTTGTTTGAGCAGTTCTATAGCATTGTCAGTGTCTAAACTCGTTGCAATACCAATATAGGAATGAAGATGAACATTATGGTCATCGAGCTTAAATTCAGAATGACCGATTTCGACCAATTTATGGCACAACTTTTCCAGGTGACGCGCTAATAGTTTTGTTTTGACGATCAAGACTAAATCTGTCGACGTGGGTCGAGCGGTCAATATTTCAATTTTATCGCAGCGGCCTAGTCGCTCACGATATCGAGCGATGACTTGATCCCATGCTCGGTAGCCAAAGTGAGATTGAATATGACGAGCATTAGTGAAACCAATATGAATGGCGGCAACTTCGGTGTGCTGCTTTGTTGCTTGTAAAAGGCTATTTTTGAGCTCCAGTTCAAGTGCGTTGCGATTTAAAAAACCTGTGCTGATGTCATGCCACTTTTGATATTGAATCTGTTGTTCTGCGGCGCGGCGTTTATCGATTTCTTGCGTGAGCGAGTAGTTGAGATCAGCAAGATCTTGTGTTCGGTTATCGACGCGAAGCTGAAGCTCATCATTGAGCTGCTGAAGTCTTACTTGTTGGTATAAGGTGGTGAGATGGGATTCAATGGTATCGCGAAAACTCTCCAGTAACTGCCGATAGGTGGGGCCAAAATGGTTCTCCTTGTTATCGAGTACGCAAATGGTGCCAAATATATCACCATTCGGCCACTTTAATGGGATGCCACAATAGGCAATCATGCCCAGTGGTGCATCTGGATTATGCATCCATTTTTTATCGACTAAAGCATTCGGGACCAATAGTTCCTGCTGTGTTTGCATCACAGTTTCACAGTACAGACCTTGTCCTAAGGGTTCTTTATGTCCGGTTTGATAGGGGTTGTCGACGTTGGTATTTTTACAGAATATTTCGAGTTTTTGCTGGCTAGCACGCATGATCAATGCGCTCGGAACGTTTAAAATTTCAGCGAGTAAATTCACAATGCGCTGCCATCCATCCATCATTGAAGAGGGGATGAGCATCTCATGTGTCTTTATTTTCGACATATTATCAAATTCCTTTGGACGACAAAGCTTAAAAAAGCCGAGCATTCATTGCTCTAGACTGACGATGACAAGATCCGCTCCTATGACCATAGTATGGTATTAAGAATAAGAACGCGCCGCCAATGTAACAAAAAAAAGCCCCAATAAAATATTGGGGCATTGAGATAGTTAACTGTGTCTCGTAAATGATACAGATGTTTTTAATTGGCTTGCTTGATGTATTGGTCGATATTAATTTCTTGAGCATAATCAACGCAATCAAAGTCGAAGCCATTGAGCTGCATGAATTCTCGCTTAAAGCCCTTATAGTCACCTAGTTGCTTAAAGTTGTGCTGATCCATTTTCTCAAGTAAATCGGCCACTTTTTGCTGAGTATCTGGGTTGAGCTCCCAATCGTCCATACGGATCAGTCGTTCGCCATCAACGGGTATCTTGCCTTTGCTAGAGAGTTTTTCGCTAAACAGACGCTGCATTTGCTCGATACATCCTTCGTGCGTCTCTTTTTCTTTCATCACCTTATACAATGCGACAATGTAAGGGCTTAAATTGGGAATGAACACGCTCGCCTTCGTGACTAAAGCTTTGCAAACAGTTGCGTAAGCCCCGCCGCCATAGTTAGACAATTTTAGGTTGAGAGAGTGGCTGGTTTGGTGCAAATCAATTTTGGCGCGCCCCAGTGTACCGTCAAGATAAATGGGGTGAGTAATCTGAGGGCCGATGTATGAAAAAGCAATGGTTTTACACCCTTGTGAAATCGATTCAGTGTTGATCAGCGTATCTATCCAATTTTCCCAATCCTCGCCACCCATCACTTTCAGTGTACTTTCGATCTCTTCGTCATTTGCAGGAGCAATGGTGGTTTCTACCCACGTATCGTTTTCTAGTAATATTGTCGCACCAGAAACGGCCTCACCAATCGGTTTAATGGCGGAGCGCCAATACTGATCTGAATTGGGTTTTGGTCTCATGCCGCTGGCGATACTGTAAATGACTAAATCGACTTCCCCTTCAAAATAGGTCTCTATCGCTTCAATCACTTGCTCGCGTACTGATGGTGAAAAAACATCCCCATCGATATTGACGGCGACTCGACCCGCTTGCTCGGCCTGTTGTTTAAAAAAGAGATTGTTGTACCAACCAGCACTACCAACCCCTTTTTCTGATGGCGTTTTTTCAAAGGAAACGCCAATCGTATCGGCTTCTGAACCACCAAAGGTCAGGGCAATGCGGGCGGCGAGCCCAAAGCCTGAAGATGCGCCTAAAATAAGGACTCGTTTTGGCCCGTGAGTGATCGGTCTGCAAGATTTTACGTAATTAATCTGTTGTAACACAGCTTGTTCGCATCCGAGTGGATGAGCAGAGCGAGCGACCACACCTTTGATCACAGGTTCAATGTGCATAGTTTGTACCTTTGCGGTTAGGGGAATGGTCTAAAAAATATCGTAAAACTAGGTAAAGTTCATTGAGCTGAGGCATTAAAATCAGAGATGCTCTGCTAAATGTTGCGCAACAAAATTGGCGATCCACGGCTGAGCGTCGACCGTCGGATGTAAGCCATCGGCCATCATCCACTCGGGTTTAATGATCACTTGCTCTAAGAAAAAGGGCAGTAACGGCACAGTATGTTGGAGGCTAAGCTCAGAATAGAGGCTATAAAAGGCATCGCTGTAGCGTTTGCCATAATTTGGTGGAATGCGAATCTGCATCAAAAGAGGGGTTGAGCCTGCTTTTTTTATTTGGCCAATAATGGCGGTTAAATTGCTGCTGATCAATTGAGGTGGAAAGCCACGCAATCCGTCGTTCGCACCAAGCTCAATAAGCACCGCATCAGGGGTATGCAGGGTGAGTAGTGACGGTAAGCGGGCTAGGCCATTGCCCGTTGTATCGCCAGAAATACTGGCATTAATGACATCAATGTTTGATTTACCTTCAGCTTGCAACGCATTAGGTAGCAAGCTAGGCCAAGCGTTTTCAATCGGCATTTGGTAACCGGCGCTTAAACTATCACCCAATATCAAGAGTGTGGTACTACTAGCGCTAGCCGAGAATAATAAAATACAAATCAAGGAAAGAAGTCGAGTCATGCAAACATCCGTTATTAGAGCACATTCATTATCTAAAACAGTCTCTACCAATCAAGAGCATTTAACAATCCTAAAAGAGGTAAACCTAGAGATCAAAAGTGGTGAAAGCGTGGCGATAGTCGGAACGTCTGGTGCGGGGAAATCAACCCTGATGACGCTGTTGGCTGGGCTTGATACGCCGACACGCGGAGAGGTAGAGCTATTGGGTCAGCCATTGTCTCAACTGGACGATGAAGGACGTGCGGCGATCCGCAGTCAATCGGTTGGCTTTGTGTTTCAAAGTTTTTTACTGATCCCAAGCTTGTCTGCGTTAGAGAACGTGACGCTACCTTGTTTGTTAAAAGGTGAAAAAGAGGATGTAGATCGTGCTAAATCCTTGTTGACGGCCGTCGGGTTATCACATCGAATGCATCACTCTCCTGCACAACTTTCAGGGGGCGAGCAGCAACGAGTCGCGCTAGCAAGAGCCTTTATGATCAATCCGAAAGTGCTGTTTGCCGATGAGCCTACTGGCAACCTTGATCAAGAAACCGCGGCAAAAGTGGTTTCATTATTGTTTGAATTAAATAAGCAGCACGGAACGACCTTAGTGCTGGTTACCCATGATCCCGCTCTTGCGGCTCAATGTGATCGTATTTTCCACATGCAAGCTGGTATGTTGGAGGAGCGGTAATGAGCGAGATGTCGAGCCGTTCACTCAATAAACGATTAATTCGCTGGAGCTTAGGTGAAATCCGCCACGGACAGTTGTGGCCTATTTCAGTGGCGCTAACCTTGATCATTGCTTGTATTTTTGCGCTGACTGCCTTAGCTGAGCGTATGGAGCAAGTGATTGTTAAACAAGGTAAAGACGCACTCACTGCCGATAGTGTGTTTGTTTCCGCAAACCCACCCCCAGCGTCATTGCTCGATCAGATCGAGCGCTTGCAACTGCCGTCTTCACAACTTACGCGTTACGCGACAATGGCATTCAGTGAGCGCGGTATGCAGTTAGTCACTGTCAAAGCAGTGGATAGTGCTTATCCGCTACGCGGTGAAATGCGTCTTTCTGATGATGTGACGACATTTCAGCACCTTGCGCCGAATCAATTGTGGTTAGATGAACGAGTGTTTGCGCAATTAGACGTTCAAATTGGTGATCAGGTCACGCTGGGCGATGCCGACTTTACGGTATCGGGACGCATCCTTGAGGAGCCGGGACTCAGCTTTAATCCGTTTCAACAGATGCCCGCGGTGTTGATCCACCAAGACGATGTGGCTCGTACTGGTGCACTTCAATTGGGGAGCCGAGTGCAATTTAGCGTGTTCATTAATGGTGATGATGGACAGATTGAAGCAGTAAAACAGCCCGTTACTTTAACGCCTAGCGATCGTTGGCGCGACCGAAATAGCGCCAGCCGAACGAATGAGGTTTTTGAACGCACAGAGCAATATTTGTCGTTAACCGTAGCGATTGTGATCATCATGGCGGCAACCACATTAGTCCTGACTTGTCAGCACTATGTTTCTACGCGGCAAAAAACCATCGCCATGTTAAAAAGCCTTGGAGCGAGCAAACGTTGGATCCGCCAATGGTTGATCGTACAAGTGGTGATTTTGTTTGTTTCTGCTGCGGTGCTTGGGGTATTGATCGGCATTGGCCTAGAGTCTTTATTACGCGTGCCGCTGGTGGATTTATTGCCTACGCCTTTACCGAGTTATGGCGCTAAACCCGCTTTTATTGCGCTGATGGCGAGTGTATTGATCGCTTTTCCTGCACTCGGCATTCCTTTACTGCATTTGCTAGATACCAGTGCGCTCAATGTCATGCAAACAGAGCGAGCGAAACCGAATCATCGCCGTAATGGGTTGCTCATCTTGATTCCGTTAGTGCCGATGCTGTGGGCTTATTGGAATAATCTCTTAGTGTGGATTGTGTTGGCTGGGATAGTGACGCTTTTTGCAGTGCTTGCTGTGGTCAGTGTTTTGGTTGCTCGTAGTTTAGGACGTCTTCCGCTCTCTACCGCGCTTAAATTAGCGCTCAGCCGAATCAATCGTTCGGCAATCACGACCGGAGTCCAGTTCGGCGCGTTAGGACTATCGTTAATGTTATTGGCGATCATCTGGTTAGTGCGTACCGATTTACTCTCTGATTGGCAGCGAACCTTACCCAGCGATGCTCATAACGCATTTGCACTCAACATTTCACCAAATGAAGTTAATGATTACCTTAACACGTTAGACAGCGCCAACATTGTGCGTTCGCAAGCCTATCCGATCATCCGAGGGCGTTTATCGACTATTAATGGCATAGAGGCCAAGCAACAAGCTCAAGGTGAAGAGGGGAGTGATGCGTTGAGGCGAGAGCTCAATTTCACTTGGGGAGAATCGCTACCCAGCAATAACCAACTGACGGCAGGAGTGTGGACAGAGCAAGGTGGCGTTTCGGTTGAATCGGACGTTGCTCGTGATTTGGGGCTGAAACTGGGTGATAGTTTAGGCTTTGTGATCAATAGCCAAACCGTGGAAGCGAAAGTAAATTCCATTCGCCAAGTCGAGTGGCGAGAAATGAAGCCTAACTTCTATTTCATTTTTACCCCAGACCTATTGCAGGAGATCCCTGCCACGTGGCTGGTGAGTTTCAGAGCGCAAGATCAAGATAACGCCTCGCTTGCCACCCTTGCTCGCACTTACCCTACGGTCAGTTTGATGGATATCCGGGCAATGGGCGATAAGATTCAAACTTTGCTGACGCAAATTATCTGGTCAGTGACAGTGCTGGCTGCAATGGGCGTGATTGCTGGTATTTTACTGATTTTTACCCTGTTGCGTTTAAGTTTAAGCCAGAGGCAACAAGAAATTCGCTTATACCGCACTTTAGGGGCCAGCAAGCGCCGCGTTGAGCAGACTATTTGGGCTGAATACGGTTTGATGGCGCTCATTGCCGGAGTTGTCGCAAGCCTTGGCTCTGACGCGGTGGTGGCCAGCGTCATGAAGTTCGGTTTTGAACTAGAACCTATGGCGCATTACAGCATGTGGTTGGTGCTACCCTTGGCGACGTTTTGCACATTATCGCTGGTCGTGAGTAGTTTAATTAAGCGGCTGTTAACCCCTATAAATAAAGACTTTAACTAGCGGTATCGATAATCCCAGACTGAGTTATCCACAAAAACAGTGGATAAAGTTTGGGATAACTCGACGGCTTGATAACGGCCTATTTGCGCTTAGCCCCGTAGTTACCTTGGGTTGCGCAGTTTTGTTATTCACAAGGTTGAAAAAACGTCGTTTTGGCTTTATTGAGTCAAGCAATTTTTTAAGTTATTTGTCGATTATGCGTATTGCTTGTTAGTCGTAAAACAGATAAGACCACGTGAAAAATGTGATTTTAATAACGCTTTACAAGCTTTAGAATGCATCCGGGTTTTCCAGAGTACTCGTATCTTATGTCATATAAAAAGTTCAATACAGATTCTCCGTGTGTCGCAATTATTGGTGGGGGTGTGGCTGGTGCCACTGCCGCCGTTCATATGGGAGAACTGGGGCTCAATGTGCTGCTTTTGGAAAAAAGCGCTGGCCTCGTTAATGGGCCGCCGATTTGCCATCTGCACGCGGGCGGTAACCTCTATCGTGAAATTTCGCAGCAGCAGTGTCTTGAGTTACTTAAGCAGTCGATTGAAACCGTCAGGCTCTACCCCCACACGCTGAATAAGCGACCTACTGTGATTGCTGTTCCGCATAGTGATGGCGGTGAGCCGCAAGCCTTATTACCAAGGCTAGAGCTTATTCAGCGCAGCTATCAACAATTGGTTGATGAAGACCCACGTAATCAGCAGCTTGGTCAACCCCAAGAGTATTTCAAACTCTACAGCCGTGAAGCACTGCAGGTATTAGCAACTCAGCAACAGAGTGATCAACCGACATCATTCGATGATTGGGTGATCCCTTTTGCTCAACATGCAGATTTAAATCAGTTGAAGTACCCAGTCATTGCGGTGCAGGAATACGGTTGGAGTGTTTTTCGGCTGGCGGCCAGTGCTGAGCTTGCGTTAGCGGCGATGCCTCATTGCCAAGTTTTAACGCACGCTAAATTAATCAAATCTGATTTTATTGATGAGCAATGGCAGCTCGTTTATTTGGATGCTCATAAGCATGAACACGTTATCCATGCCGATTATTTAGTCAATGCATGTGGTTATGAAACGGGAATAGTCGACGATTTGGCTAAGGCTCCCCGTCAACGCTTGGTGGAATTTAAAGCGGCCTACGTTACCCGTTGGGCAGAATGCGATCAGCAATGGCCAGAAGTGATTTTTCACGGGCCAAGAGGCACCCCACAAGGAATGGCTCAGTTAACACCGTATGCTGATGGTCTATTTCAGTTGCATGGTATGACCGAGGGAATCACGTTATTTAAAGATGGGTTAGTGGCCTCGCAAGCTGGATCATCACAGCCCGTATTGCCTGATTATCTCGAACGCAAAATTAAGAACGGTTGGCAACAGGACGCACTGCAAGAGCGCAGTGAACGAGCCATACACCACATGAGTCAGTTCATCCCACAGTATATTCAAGCACAAGTGGCTGGTAAGCCACTGTTTGGTGCGCAGCAAATTCCCGGCCAAGATGCCACATTACGAGCCGCTGATGTTACGTTTGAAGCTCATAATTATGCGCGAATCGAAGTGGTCAAAGGTTCATCCGCGTTGGAAGCTGCAACTAAAATTGTTCAGCATTGGCAGTTAGTTAATGATGAAGATTTACTACAATCGATAGAAGTTCGTCACCCAATCAGCATGAGTTTGTCTCTTGAACAGGTGGAAGAGAAAGCCATCGCGTTAGCTAAGGCACGTGCTTATCCTGAAGAATTAGCAAAAATTGTCGGTATGGTTTGATTGGTAACACCTTGCGGTTTTCTAAAGGAGCAAGGTGATAGTTGTTAGTAGCCGAAATAACGCGCCCATTGGCACCAAACCTCTTGCAGGCCTTGTATATCACCTTTGACAAAACGTATTTTCTGCCCCGGTTTTGCTTGTGCCAAACGGGGCAGATCAATGCGAGCCACACACCCTAATTTAGGGTAACCGCCGATGGTTTGGCGATCGTTGAGTAAAATGATCGGTTGGCCATCTGGCGGGATTTGAATCGCCCCCAAAGCAATTCCTTCCGATAAAATAGGTGTCGCGGGTGGGGTAACCGTATCGCCATTAAGACGATAGCCCATGCGATCGGCATGCTGACTGACAGTGAAGCTGGTTTGATAAAAGCGATCGAGTTGCTGCGATGAAAATTGCAAGGCTTGGTAGCCTTCAATGACGCGTAATTTAAGTGGCAGATTATAATCAGGCTTATAACGAAAAGTGATGTGTACGGGTTTGTTATCGATAGCGTGTGGATTAAAGTGCAGTGAATCGCCCGCTTGCAGTGGTACGCCGTTTTGCGTTAACCCACCAAGCTGTTCTTTGGGTACGGTGGCAACACTACCTAAATGGTGAGGCACAATGAACCCTCCGCGCATGGCCAAATAAGCTCTTAAGCCATTTTTGGCTAGGCCAAATTTTAGTGTTTGCCCAGCTTGCGTGCTAAAGCTTTGCCAATTACCAATCAGTTTTCCATCTAACGTGGCCGATAAATCACCACCTGCAATTGCCAGCATACATGGGTGTTCAACATGAAATTCCGCCTGACCAAGCGTGATTTCAAGCGTTGCTAAATTGACTCGGTTACCCAGTAAATGGTTGGCCCAACTGTAGGCATAATCATCGACTGGTCCTGATTGAGTAACACCGATATGACTGAGACCAAAGCGGCCAAAATCTTGAATTAAGCTCAGTTGACCGGGTTTTATCACCTGTAGTAGGGGGCTCATGAATGGTGCTCCCACTGCGCGGCTAATTGAGGTATTTCACCTCCTAATGATAAAAATTCCTCGCGAGTCATCGCTGTAAACTTCACTTTAGTTCCAATCGAAAAAGGCGTCATTGGTGTTTGATGAGGAGAAAAGAGCGCATGGGGGCAATTGGCGATGATATTCCATCCTCCGGGAGAGTTGTTCGGATAGACGGCCGTTTGCTGTTCTGCAATCGCGACGCTGCCTTTGGTCACACTAAGGCGTGGGGTGGTATGGCGCGGTAAGCGTAATTGTTCATCTACTCCAGCCATAAAGGCAAAGCCTGGTGCAAAACCGACGGCACAAACGGTGTAGACCGTTTGAGTGTGCAGCGCGATAACTTGTTGCGTGGATAAACCAAGCGCATGGTATCGCTTCAAATCTGGGCCGACACTTTCATCGTAGTAAGCGCCAAGCTCAACCAAATTGTGGGTGGCTTCCACAGCTAAAGATAAGGCCGCGATCGCTGTGATCAATTGCAGCTCTAGCTCCCTTTGACTTATACGATAAGGAAGGTAATCGATCAAAATGGTAGTGTAAGAAGGGGTGACATTCATCAGGTAAGCAGAAAACTGCACCATGATCTGTTGCGCAATTTGTCCGATATCGAGTGAGAGATCGGCCGATGGCGGGTGAGTAAAACGCAATAAGAGGCTGCATTCCGCAACGGGCTCAATGCTGTAGTTCAATGTCACTTAACACTCCTTGTGATGACGTTGTGGCTGCTAGGAGATATACGAGTAATGGTTCAACGCTCTCGTAGACAAATTCGGATTTTCTCTATCAGTTCAATCGCTGCCGGATTATCGCCATGCACGCAAATCGTATCGGCTTCGATAGGGATCACAAAGCCATCCGAACTGGTCACTTTTCCGTAATCAACCAGTTGTTTAATTTGATTGATGATCGCCTCTTCATTAGTCAGCACCGCATTGGCTTGGCCTCTTGGAGTGAGCATACCATTAGCGAGATAAGTTCGGTCGGCAAAGGCTTCAAACAGCAATGGCACGTCATAAATATCGGCGATATCAAGGTAATCCTGGTTATTGCCTGAAGCTAAGATCATCAAGGGCACATTGAAGCAAGAAACTGCATCGACCACTGCGCGAAAGACAGATTTGTCACGCATCATATCGTTATATAAAGCCCCATGAGGTTTAACGTAGCTTATCTCGGCATTTTTGCTCTCACATAATGCCTTGAGTGCGCCAATCTGGTAAATCAGTAACTCGCATATCTCTTCTTCGCTAAAACTCATTGAACGGCGACCAAAACCTTGCAAATCGGGGTAACCCGGGTGAGCGCCAATCATTACATCAAATTGAATCGCCAGCTCAATCGTTCGGCTCATCACGTGCGGGTCAGAGGCATGAAAGCCACACGCAATATTGGCCATGTCAATCCAAGGCATCACCAACTCATCAGCGCCCATTTGCCATGCACCGAAGCTCTCGCCCATGTCACAATTGAGAGTGATTGTTCTTTTTGTCACGGGTTGCATCATCCTTGAGTGTCCATGTTGAGTAACTTGCCGTAATCAAAGGCAATATACAGTGATCCGATTCATTGTTTGGCGATAAGTATGGGCCGAAAGATAGCGAATTGGCCTGATAGACAAACATTAAAGCAGATTGATTTATAAGTGAAGTTTAGGTTGAAAGTCGTTAAACTTGCACAACCAATGTCAGAAGGTAAAAACAATGAAAGTATTAGTGACAGGCGGGATGGGGTATATCGGTAGCCATACCTGCATTCAAATGATCCACGCCGGTATGACACCCGTAATTTTTGACAACTTATACAATAGTAAAGCATCGGTTTTAGAGCGCATCGAAAAAGTGTCCGGTGTGAAGCCGCTGTTCGTCCATGGTGATGTACGCAACCAAGCACAACTGGTTGAAGTGATGAAAGCGCAAAATATTCAAGCGGTGATCCATTTCGCAGGCTTAAAAGCAGTCGGTGAGTCAGTAGAAAAACCATTGGAATATTACGATAACAATGTGAATGGCACATTGGTACTGGTGGCGGCCATGCGTGAAGCTGGCGTGAAGGCACTTGTTTTTAGTTCATCTGCAACCGTATACGGTGACCCAGCCTCAGTGCCTATTACCGAAGATTTCCCAACCAGTGCGACCAACCCTTATGGCCGTAGTAAGTTAATGGTTGAAGAGTGCTTGGCCGATTTCCATAAAGCCAACCCAGATTGGAGCATTACACTGCTGCGCTATTTTAACCCTGTAGGTTCACATCCATCAGGCGAGTTAGGTGAGGATCCACAAGGTATTCCGAACAACCTAATGCCTTTTGTCTCGCAAGTGGCCGTGGGTCGAAGAGCATTTCTCTCTGTTTTTGGCAGTGATTACCCAACTAAAGACGGCACAGGGGTTCGCGATTATATTCACGTAATGGACCTAGCCGATGGTCATATTGCTGCGCTGGAAAAAGTAGGCCAACAAGCAGGCTTGCACATTTATAACCTAGGCACAGGAAATGGCTACAGTGTACTAGAGATGGTGAAAGCGTTTGAACAAGCGTCAGGTAAAAGCGTGCCGTACCAATTGGTCGAACGCCGCGCTGGTGATATTGCGGAGTGTTGGGCAGATCCAAGCAAAGCGATGGCGGATCTAGGTTGGAAAGCGACTCGCAGCCTAGAAGCGATGACACAAGATACGTGGCGTTGGCAGTCAAATAATCCACAAGGTTATCCTGAGTCTTAAGCTCTTGCTTCAACTTCTTTGCGATGAATGAAATAAATAGCCAGTCAAATGACTGGCTATTTTGATCTGACTTGGTTACTCAAGCAATCCAATGATCAGTTAGTCCGATAACGGCTTAAAATTTCACCAAGGTTGCGCGAAGCGTTTGCAAGGCTAGCGACACCTTGCGATGAGGTTTGCGCAACACTGCGAATCGCATTGGATTGTGTACGAATATCGCTCAGCTCAGCAGCAATATCATTAGCAACGGCGCTTTGCTCTTCGGCTGAAGTTGAAATTTGAATACTCATGTCATTGATCATTTTTGCTGATTCAGCAATTTGATTGACGTTATTGCCGATGTTAGCGACTAAATCACTACTGGTTTGAGCTTGACTAACCGTTTGCTCAGTAATGCGTGCGATATCTTGACTTTCGGTTTGCAGCTTCTCAATCATGGATTGAATTTCAACAGTAGCCGCTTGCGTGCGGCTAGCTAAGGTGCGAACTTCATCAGCTACCACGGCAAAACCGCGCCCTTGTTCACCAGCACGTGCCGCTTCTATTGCAGCGTTCAGTGCCAATAAGTTCGTCTGTTGCGAAATGGCATTGATGGTGGTGATCACATCATTAATCTGCGCTGTATTTTCATTCAATGTAGACACCGAATGAGAGGCTTGTTCAATGAACTTTGACAACTGGGAAATTTCATTAATCGCTTGCTGAACTAGCTGTGAGCTCTCTTCCGCTTGTTTTGAATCTTGCTCGGCTTGCTGATTGGCTTGTTGGGAAATGGTCGACACTTCTTGCGCCGAGGCCGTCATCTCTTCCATGGCCGTGGCGACGGAATCCAAGGAAGCGTATTGGCTACTGATTTGTTGCTCGCTCTCTTTCATCTCATGGGCAAAAGAGCTGGATGTTTCACCGAGAGTGGTGGCGTTTTGTTTTACTGAAACTACCAGTTCGGTCAAGGTGTCCATGGCGTTATCGAGCGCGCAGCCAATGGTGCCAAACTCATCGCGACCGGGATGAAAACCTAATCGTGAAGTTAAATCACCTTTTGAAATTTTCAAGGTTGTTGTGTACAGCACCCACAATGCACCGCCAATAAAAGTAGCGACCCAATAGAGGAAAATAGCAAAAGGGATTGCCCACAAATAGCTCAACAGAAAAGTCGAGAGTGCCGATCGCTGAGCGTCTTTTTCAAGATAAGAGAGATTCTCTGTCAGTGCGTAAACTTTGCCATCGCTGTGTTTTGCTGTGGCGGTAATCACCCCTTTTTGATAACTAGTTGCGGCTAAAGAATGGCGAGTTTCAACCGCTGAAAGGGTTTGTGGATCTGCACCGCTGGCAAGCAGACCTTGCAGTTTGTACTCAACAGCTAACTTCGATTGCGCTTCTATCTGGGCCAGTGAATCAACATAGCGATTTCCTGCGACAAAGCTTAAAGCGGTGAGGAATAAAGCGAAGATCACCCACATCTTGTCATTAATTGACATTTTAATGAACACGCGGTCAATCGTCCTGAACTGAACTTCTTTCATTGCTGCTCCGATATGCAAAAAAGTAATAGTAAATTTTATAAATATACTAAGGCTAAATGTGTGTGTTCGTGCAGAATTTTATGAAATGAATGTTGACTTAAATATCAAGATTGAGACTTTGATCTTATTTTAGGTTAAAAAAAGTGGGGAGAGTAATATTACTCTCCCCACTTTTAACTTTAATTGATTAACCCAGGGCGGGTAGTACACCAAGGCTAATAAAGATTTGCGAAGTGACGATCATCAAACCAATGGTTGCTGTCATGGTCAAAGCCAGTTTGCCGCCTCTGACTTGATATTGTGTTCCACCCTGCGGTTGGAATACTTGGTTTGAACGCACTTTAATCACCATCACAATCGGTAAGAATATGGCCAAAATAGTCAACGCAATAGCCGCGTAACCGAGCGCCATAATAAAGCCTTGAGGGTAAAATAGCGCAAAGACTAATGGTGGCAGATAGGTGATGACGGAGGCAGCCATACGGTGCAATGGAATGTTCTTTTTCTTAATCGTATCGCCCATGAATTCAAACAAGCCCAAGCTTACGCCTAAGAATGACGTCAAAAGTGCAAGGTCGGCAAACACGCCAATAATGCTGCTTAAATTGGATTGATGAACGGTTTGCCCTAATGTCACAATTAGCGCACTCAGGCCGGAATTCTCAACCAGCTGAGGTTGGCTAACGACACCTAACGTGACGATCTGCCAAAAAATGTAAATAATCAACGGGATAGCAGAACCAATTAAGATGGCTTTGCGCAGCGAAGGGGTGTCGCCATCTAAGTAATTCACAATCGCCGGAATACTGCCATGGAAACCGAATGAGGTGAAAATGACGGGAATTGCAGCAACGATTAAGCCTTGCTCAAGTGGCATACTAAGCAAGTATGACTGAGAAACATTAGGTGCAAGAAATGAGAGCACTATAATCATCGCGACCATTTTACCGGCAAACAGCAGGCGGTTCACTTTATCAACCGTGCTGGTGCCGATCGTCACCACAAGTGCAACCAGTAAAGTAAAAAGCAAGGTGCCCAGCGGATTGCTGATCTCAATGCCAGCAAACTCTGTCAGGCGATGAGTGAATTGTGCGCCGCCACCGGCAATGTAAGCTGCACAAAGCGAATAGAACAAAAATAGCATAGCAAAGCTCGCTACCCATTTTCCTTTTTGCCCTAAGATCTGTTTAGCCAATGTATGTAAGGTGGCGTCTTTGTCTGCATATTGATGGATTTCAACCATTAACAATGCAGTGAAAGCCATTAATGCCCAAAGGGCGATCATAATCAGTAATGATGTGCCAAAGCCGATACCTGCAGAAGCGAGCGGTAGAGCTAGCATGCCTGCACCGATAGTGGTCCCTGCGATGATCAAAGTACTGCCGAAAATCTTTGATTGAGTCATGGTGTAAAGTTCTTTATACGTTATGTTGTGTTTCAGGGAGTGATATATATGAATACAACGGGGTGTTGACCATTAATCCACTCATTTTGGGCTATATTGTAGAACTTCGGATTCATTTTCAACAGCTTTGTAAAAATAAAAATCCATGAGTGTATTTTTTTGTTTACATGGCGGGTAGCGGCTAAATAAGAGTGGTCGAAATCGTTTCGCTGTGATAGATATTGTGGTGATGATTAATTTGACCATTCGCTTTCAAAAAACTGTCATATAAATCATTTAAAAAGGATCTTGCGACGTGATAATCCCGTCTCAGTAAATATCAAAGGAGGTCGATTAATGAGTGACCAATATAAAAACGATGAGTGCTTAGAGTGGCTCGACGCCATGGAGATCGGATTTGATTTATCCGATTATGACTCTGTATCTCATGAATGTTCTGAACAGAGCGCAGAATAGTACCAGCCAGCAGCCTATGCTGGCTATGCTCCTTACATTCCCCCCTCATGTATCAATTCCCTAACACTGTTGATTTCCGCTGATTTTGAATAGGCGATTACCTTGCGCTTTGTTACAATCCGCGCCCTGATTTCCAATAGGTAAGCTGCAATGTCTGATACTGTGCACCCATTCCAACGTTTAGGACTTTCAACCACATTAGTTAGCGCTCTGCAATCTTTAGGTTTTGAACAACCGACGGATGTTCAATCTCAAGCTATCCCGCATGTTTTGGCTGGTAAAGATGTCATGGCTGGGGCGCAAACGGGTACCGGCAAAACGGCAGCTTTCGGTTTACCTATTTTGCAACGTTTTCTTGATAACCAAGCCGAGCGAGAAACCAATAGTAAAGTTGTGCGCGCGCTTGTTTTGGTTCCGACTCGTGAGCTGGCTCAACAAGTTTTTGATAGCTTAAGTGCTTATGCACAAAGCACTACATTGAAGATCGTCACCGCGTACGGTGGAACCAGCATGCAAGTGCAAACACGTAATTTACGTGGCGGTGCGGATATTTTAATTGCGACGCCTGGGCGGTTAATTGACCATCTGTTTGTGCGCAACATTATCCTGACGCAAACCGAAGTGTTGGTGCTGGATGAAGCCGATCGCATGCTCGATATGGGTTTTTTGCCTGATATCCAACGTATTTTGAAACGCATGAATGATGAACGCCAAACGCTGTTTTTCTCGGCCACCTTTGATGACAAAATCAAAGCATTAGCACACAAAATGATGCGTGACCCTGTCGGCGTGCAAATTTCACCAGCCAATGCGACCGCTGATACTGTAAAACAGATCGTTTATCCAGTGGATAAAAAACGTAAAAGCGAGTTATTAGCTTATCTAATTGGTTCACGTAATTGGCAGCAAGTCTTGGTATTTACCAAAACCAAACAAGGCAGCGATGAGCTAGCCAAAGAACTGAAATTGGACGGCATCAAAGCGGCCTCGATCAATGGCGATAAAAGCCAAGGGGCGCGCCAAAAAGCATTGGATGATTTTAAATCAGGTAAAGTTAGAGCGTTGATCGCTACCGATGTTGCGGCTCGTGGAATTGACATTCAGCAACTTGAGCAAGTGGTTAACTACGACATGCCCTATAAAGCGGAAGATTACGTGCACCGTATTGGTCGCACAGGCCGGGCCGGGCTAACGGGTTTCGCGGTCTCTTTGATGAGCCGAGATGAAGAGTATCTGCTTGAAGCGATAGAGGCCTTACTCAATCAACGCCTGCCGCAAGAGTGGTTAAAAGGGTTTGAGCCGAGTTTGTTGGAAGCCTTACCGACTGAGCGTAGCAGTCGTAAACCTAGCCGTTCAGCGGAAAAAAGAAAGATGAAAGCAAAACTAAACATCCATGCAGGTAGAGGTAAGCGATAAAGCGCCCGCTTTATCTGGCCCAGTCACATTCAATATCATACAGCAACTCATTGATGGAGTTCGGACAGAGCGTCTGAGCTTCGTCGATATGGAACTTGGCGATCATCAAGTCATTAAAGAGTTGCCAATGTTTTAGTAAGCATTGGTTCACATCTTGAGTTTCATCTGACCATGTTTCTTTTAAAAATGGTGTGAGACTTGCCGCGCCGTGAGCGTACATGATCATCTGCCATTTTATCTCCCACACCTTTATTGGTGTGGCTGAAAATTCACGGTTGTATTGCTCGGCAAGTTGTTCGACGAGCTGCTCAATTTCACCTGCACTGTCGATAAAATAATCAAACAGAGCATCTTCTTGCCTTACCGCATCGGCGATCAGTTGAATCGGCTGTTTGACGGTCAGCATATGCGCGAGCAGCCGTACAATGAACAAATACAACTGCACGTTGGCGGCGGTGTTGGCTGGGATCTCTTTCAATATATGACGTAAATAATTCTCCATATAAAGATGGAGACCATCGCTGATACTGCGCCATATTTGCTCTTTACTACCGAAATGATGACGCAGCAAACTGTGCGAAACCCCAGCTTTTTCGCTGATCGTTCGTAATGACACTCGTGCATAACCTAGCTCGCAAAACAGATCCGCAGCGACCACTAGAATGTCTCTTTTGGTTTTTTGGGCATCAGTGGCACTTCGGCGGCCTTGTCTTTTGGTCATTTTTTAACTCGTCTCATTTTTTAACGAGCGCAGTTGTACCAGATTTGAGAGGTAGTTTCACGGAAAAAACGCTTTGACAGTCATAACCGATGATAAGGTTATGACTGCACAATGTTAATTGGATCGGAGATAAAGGGAGAGTTTGCTGATTAGAAAATCAATATCATCGCGTGAGACGTCTTTATGGGTCACAAAACGTACCGGATTACCTGGCGAAACTTTTATTCCATCTTGCGCCAACTGATTGGTAATTGTATGGATATCGATAGAATCAGCTAATTTGGCAAATACGATGTTAGTTTGCACTAAATCTGGATTGACGGAAAACCCGTTTAAGTCCGCTAATTTGCGCGCTAAATATTGGGCATTGTCGTGATCAGTCTTCAGCTGAGTGACTTGTTCAGTCAATGCAAGGTGGCCTGCTGCGGCCAAAATGCCGGCTTGACGCATGCCGCCACCGAGCATTTTTCTTAAACGTCGAGCCTTGGCAATGTAGGTTTTTGAACCTAGTAGTAGCGAGCCGATAGGAGCTGAAAGCCCTTTAGATAAACAGACCGTCATTGAGTCAAAGTATTGCGCAATCTCTTTAACATCCACATCCAGCGCTACAGCGGCGTTATATACGCGCGCGCCATCTAAATGCAGTGCCAAATGGTGTTGATCAACAAACGTTCGCGCTTGCGCTAAATAGGCGAGTGGTAGAACTTTGCCATTGATGGTGTTTTCAAGGCTAAGTAATCGAGTGCGAGCAAAGTGGGCATCATCAGGTTTAATGGCCGCGCGCAGTTTATCGAAGTCTAACGTGCCATCAGGGTTATTTTCGATTGGCTGCGGCTGAATAGAGCCAAGAACCGCGGCGCCACCCGCTTCATATTTGTAGTTGTGCGCTTGTTGGCCACACAGGTACTCATCGCCACGCTCACAATGTGACATTAAACCCAGCAGGTTGGCTTGTGTGCCTGACGTGGTAAATAGCGCCGCTTCAAAACCGTGTCGCTGCGCGGCCCACTCTTCTAAGGCGTTGACGGTTGGGTCATCGCCATACACATCATCACCCACGTCGGCATTAGCCATTGCTTCACGCATCGCGGCGGTGGGTTTAGTAACGGTATCTGATCGAAAATCCATATAATCTCCTCATGCGTTTTTCTATTTTTGCTAGAAGCATTTTCACTTCAATGTTTATCTGTGCTTGTGCTTTATTGATAACTAAGCACTTTATCGATAGCTAAGTATTTTATAGATAGCCACACAGCTTCGCCTTACTTAGGCAGGCAATGGTTTTTGAATCTGTGATTTGCCCAGTGATGATTTTTTGCTCCAATTCCTGGATCGAAAGCGTCACCACCTCAATGACTTCATCATCGTCGCATGATAATCGTGCAGTTTTGCTCAACTGTTTAGCGACAAACAGGTGCTGTATTTCGTCACAAAATCCAGCTAATGGTGTGACTTGCCCTAAAGTGATCAGCTCACTTGCGCTGTATCCTGTCTCTTCTTCAAGCTCACGGTGCGCGCATTCGGCTGGAAGCTCCCCCTTTTCTAAAGTGCCTGCTGGGAGCTCTAACAACCACTTTTTGAGTGAGGGGCGAAACTGATTAATCAGAATAATATCGTCTTGTTCTGTGATCGGCAAAATCACGGCCGCGCCCGGATGGACGATGGTGGTGTGCTCAATGCTTTTGCCTGTAGGAAGGGTGACATCCTCTTGCACTAATGAAATGGTTTTCCATGTATGTATGGTTTTGCTCATGCAAACTCTTCTTTAATTGTGGCTAGCCAATGACTGATATGGTGATAAGGGTTCAACCTTACCGAGAATCTGTGGCTAAGACAAAGTAAAACGATAACCTAAGTATCAATATTACTTGCACAATCAGTGATGTCAGTCTCATATATGCAAACATTGATTTCGAAGAATTTCACAGAAAAGAGATCTGCTATAAGTGGGCGCTTATACTAAAATCTATTTGTAACAAAACAATAGCAGTCGTATAAAGTTATGTATACAAACCATTTGGAGCGCTTAAGTGATCAATTTTACTCCTGCATCTCATGCGCAAAAAGCGCTACTTTCAGAGCGCATAAATAAGCTTGCTAAGGCTTTATCGGATGGTGTTTATGAGCGTGAAGACACCATCAAACTTTGTCTACTGGCTGCTTTAGCGGGGGAAAGTGTTTTCCTACTCGGCCCTCCTGGCATTGCAAAAAGTTTGATTGCGAAACGTCTGATCCAAGCCTTCGATAACAGCAGTTATTTTGAATACCTCATGACGCGTTTCTCAACACCAGAAGAGGTATTTGGTCCATTAAGCATTCAAGAATTAAAAGATAATGGGCGCTATGTTCGCCTAACCAAAGGCTATCTTCCTACCGCACAAGTGGTTTTTCTTGATGAAATTTGGAAAGCAGGCCCCGCCATTTTGAACACCTTATTAACGGTTGTGAATGAAAAGACCTTCAAAAATGGGAGCGATATTGAACGTGTACCAATGCGTCTTCTGGTTTCGGCATCGAACGAATTACCGGATGAAGAGAGTGGTTTAGACGCCTTGTACGATCGCATGTTAGTGCGTGTGTTTGTCAACCGTATTCAAAATAAGCAGAATTTCAAATCGATGCTGACCGTCGGTACGCCACAAGAAGCGCGCATCCCTGAAGGGCTTGCGATTACCGATGAAGAGTACCACTCATGGCAGCGACAACTTGACGATTTACTGTTGACAGATGACGTGTTTGAAAAGTTATTTGAGCTGAAAAACATGCTAGAGCATGCCGTTGAAAACCAGCCCGCTGCGGCAAGTATTGATATGTACGTTTCAGACCGCCGTTGGAAAAAAGCGGTGAAGCTGCTCAAAGCGAGTGCGTTTTTTAATGGCCGCGACTCAATCAACCCACTTGATTTACTGCTGCTGCAAGATTGTCTTTGGAATAGCCCCGATTCTCGCGATATTGTACGCCGCGTTATCCGCGACTTTGCGTTGAAACATGCTTTTGACCAACAAGAAGTTGAACATCAAATCGTAGTGTGCCGTGAAGAGCTGGCTGAGATTCAAGAAGAGCTAGAGTCTGAATTTGGCATGTTGCTCTCGCTGGAAACATCATCCGGTTTGATTAAAAAGCAAGTGCATCAGTTTGATACCAAATCGGCAAAAACCTATCAGGTAGGTACCGCTCATGACTTGGTCAAATTGGTATTGCTGCAAAGCAATATGTCCGTCTCTGAGGCCGAAAAAGGCGATAGCCGCTGGGTTTATGTGCCTAAAAGCGAGCTTGAAAGAACGATCAAAGAGGGGCATGGCGATGTGTATGGTTATGTGAATCAAAATACCAATTTGTGCCGTTTAAGATTTGATTTAGATGCTGGTAATAACCTCGTTCTTAAAGATATTGCTAATCGCTCGGTGTTGGTGAGTTTGGTGACTGAGCAAGGTTTAGACGAAAGTCTTTATCAAGAGTGGCTTACGAAAGCGGATCAAGCCGTTGCACAGTTGCAACATGCCGAACACCATTTGCGTAAAGTACGTTCTAAGTTTCACGGCGCTTTGCCGCATAACTTCATTGATCCGGAGCTGCCCACCGCTATGGAAGCGACGCTGCAGCATCTGCAGCAATTACTTGAATCGACTCATACCGAATGCGAAAAAACGGTGCTTCGTTTTAAAAACCTAAACCAGTTTTTTGCGTAAGGAGAGAAGATGCTTGGTGCCGATGGTTTAAATTTAGCGTTAATGATTGCCGATTCGGGCATCATTGATACGGCAGTGAATGATTTGCTTGCGCGCTCGCAAGTGATGATGATGGCTGAAAATCGCGGCGTGGCGAATTCAGTTAAAAATCACCTAACTAAGTGGCGTGGTAGTGTCAAAAAACGCATTACAAAAGTGTGTGAAACTGAGCGTTTTCAACAAGAGCTGACCTTATACCAAGAGGTAATTCACTGGGATGAAGAGACCTTCTTTACTCGAATTAACGAGATAATCAAACAGTTGGAATGGCACTCAGCATTTTATCTCCAAGCACGTCGTTTAATCGAAAAAAACAAGGGGTTGCATAACCCCATGTTCCCTCATTTCTTTTGTGATCAATGGTATCAAAGCCTTTGCCATGCGATTAAACAAGCGCAAATCAACGAACTTGAAAGTAACAAAGAAAAAGTGTTGGCCGATTTGTACCAGCGTATGGAAACCATGAAAAACATGGATAAAGTCACGGAATCGGGTGATGAAAGCAGCGTCGGTCGCTTGTGGGATATGGCATCGGCGAAGCTCAGTAAAACAGACATTAGTGTCATGAAACGCCATGCAGAATTTTTGAAAAAGAACAAAGGATTGCAAGAGATTGCTGAACAGCTTGGGCGCATGGCTGGCGAAGTAGATGACCCGGATCTCAACCGCACTCCAGCCGAAGCGCTGCAAATGGTGGAGGAGAAATCGGACGAAGCGACGGATGACATCGTCGGCATCCACGAAAGTGATGATCTGAACAAGCTACTGCCCAACGAAACCATGTTTCTTGCCTATCCTGAACTTGAGGTGGTTTTCTACAAGCATTTAGTGGATAAGCGCTTGATGAACTATCGCATGCAAGGCAAGTCTCGCACCTTGCGTAAAGTCAAAGCGTACCAACCAGAACACAAACAGTTTGAGATTGAAAAAGGGCCGTTCATCGTATGTGTGGACGCTTCTGGTTCCATGAGTGGTTTCCCAGAACAGTGTGCAAAAGCGATGGCTTATGCTCTGATGCAGATTGCGCTTGCTGAGAGGCGCGAGTGCTACGTGATGCTGTTTTCTACTCAGCAAATTACCTATGAGCTGACCAAGCAAGATGGCTTGCGTGAAGCGAGTGATTTTTTAAGTTATTCATTTCACGGCGGAACGGATTTAGACCCTGTGCTAGAACAATCGGTTGAACTAATGAACAGTGACAAATACCGCAATGCAGATTTGGTCGTATTGTCGGATTTCATCGCACCTAAACCGCCGGAAGCTCTACTAGAAAAAATCGCGACCTTAAAACATCAAAAAAATCGTTTCCATGCGGTGAGTTTGTCTCGCTATGGTAATCCACAGTTGATGGCGATGTTTGATCACTGCTGGGCATACCATCCTAATCTCGTCGGGCGACTGATGAAAAAATGGTAACGATCACTTGATAAAAACTGATGGATTGTTGCTCTAATTGTTCGCCTTCTATCCTTTGCGGGTCGATTCTTAGTCACTTGATTCATAAGTGGAAAATTTATTGTTGACTCATTTTCTTAATCCGTTAAAGTACGCCTCGTTCTCACGGCAAAGCTCGAAAGAACAATGTCAGGAGTTAGTTGCTCAACAAAGTGAGCAGAGTTATTAAAAGCTGCAAAGCAATGTTTAATAACAAATGTTGTTAATAACCAAATGTTATTATTATTAATAATAAAGCTAGCGAATGTACTGCAAAAAATTTTCGATGGTGTGTAACTGATTCAGTTGACGGCATCGCAATCCAGAATTGCGTGCCCTGGTGGTGAAATTGGTAGACACAAGGGATTTAAAATCCCTCGACTTTCGAGTCGTGCCGGTTCAAGTCCGGCCCGGGGCACCATCTATTCTTTGCTCATTAAGAGCAACAAAAAATTAAAGGCGCGATGGCAGACTGGTTATGCAGCGGATTGCAAATCCGTGGACCTCGGTTCGACTCCGGGTCGCGCCTCCAAAAACAAAAAAAGACGCTTTTTAGCGTCTTTTTTTGATCTGTGTGATTAAGAATCAACAGCCTGCTTAGAAAATAACGCCATCGGTATGATGGCGTTAACATGACATTGACAGCAATGTACAGAGGTGAGTGTTAAGCCGCCTTTTCGGTTTGATAATTTCCCAGTAGGGCACTGTAAATTTCTTGGTCGCTTAAGACGCCGACGAGCTGATTATTTTCCATCAGAAGAATCGGATTTTGAGTTCGATGTTTCAACTCAATCGCGCTACGCATATCAATATCAGGTGTTGTAATGATCATCATCGATGAATCAATGTTCGACATATCGCTGACTTGGGTATCCCAGTTGATAAGAGCGGTCGACGTTGCTCCATATAGCGTCAGAGTTTTATCATGTTGTGCGACCCAAACATCCTGCTTTTTGCAGACCTGCCAACGTTCGTCTTGTTGCTTTAACTGTTCGATGGGCTGCATTAACGAACGTCCTTTCAGTACGTTAAGAGGGTTAGTGTGTGCCACGAACTCTTTGACGTAGTCCGTTTTGGGAGTAAGGACTATTTCTTCAGGCTTACCGTGTTGAATCAGCTTACCTGACTCCATAATCGCGATGTTATTACCTATTTTTAGTGCTTCATCTAAATCGTGGCTAACAAATAAGATGGTTTTGTTGAGTTTGCTTTGTAGATCTAATAACTCATCTTGCAGTTGCGCACGAATCAGCGGATCAAGTGCTGAGAACGGTTCATCCATTAATAGGATGTCACTGTCCATTGCAAAAGCACGCGCTAAACCGACACGTTGCTGCATGCCGCCAGAAAGTTCGTGGGGGAATTTATCTTCCCACTCAGCAAGGCCAACCATTGCTAGCTGTTCACGAGCACGTTGGTGGCGTTTTTTCTTACCCATTCCTTGCATGTCTAAGCCAAACGCCACGTTATCTAAAACCGATAACCAAGGCATAAGGGCAAACTTTTGAAACACCATCGAGACACGATTTGTTCTTAAATGCTGAAGCGTTGCTTTATCACAGCTGGCAAGGTCAACAAAGCGTTCGCCATCTTTTAATTCTAATGATCCTCGGCTGATGGTATTCAAGCCATTCACCGCGCGTAGCAAGCTCGATTTCCCTGAACCAGACAGCCCCATCAAGACGCAAATCTCGCCTTCTTTAACAGTAAGGCTGACATTGTTTACCCCTACGACTTGACCGCAGGCATCGATAATCTCTTGGCGAGATTTACCCGCGTCGAGTCGTTGCAGTGCTTCATTTGGGTTCTGACCAAAGATAACATCGAGGTTTTTAATGGTAATTGCATCCATGATTATGCGTCCTTATTATTTTGATGTGGGGTTTTGCATAAACGATCCAGAATGATGGCGACTAAAACAATGGCTAAACCAGCTTCAAAACCTTGAGAAATATTGACGGTATTGAGTGCACGAATTACGGGTTTGCCAAGGCCGTCAGCCCCAACTAAGGCGGCAATCACAACCATGGAAAGTGATAACATAATACATTGTGTTATCCCCGCCATGATACTAGGCAGAGCCGCTGGTAACTCTACTTTAAGCAACAAATTCATACGACTAGAGCCGAACGCTTTACCCGCTTCAACTAACTCTTCCGGTACCTTAGTTATCCCAAGATAGGTGAGGCGAATGGGGGCGGCGATGGCAAAGATAATGGTCGAAATGAGCCCCGGAACAATACCCAAACCGAACAGAACTAGCGTTGGAATGAGGTAAACAAAGGTTGGTACCGTTTGCATTAAGTCAAGAATTGGGCGCATCAGCGTATAAAGCCATGGTCGATGCGCGGCGATAATGCCCAATGGTACGCCAATTAATACGGAAATCGTTGTCGCGGCAAACACCAAGACAAAGGTTTCCAGCATTTCTTGCCAGTAGCCAAGGTTTAGAATAAGCAGTAGGGCAGCAATAACAAATACCACCAATGAAATCTGACGATGCAGATACCATGCAATGGCTGCGGTGACTAAAATCGGCACGGCAGGGGGCATCCATTTAAACACATCAACTAAAGATAAAATGATGGTCTCAAGTAAGTAGGAAACAGTATCAAAAAATGTGGCTGCATGGATGGTCAGCCAGTCAACGCCAGTTTCCATCCAACGACCTAAGGGGATTTTGTTCTCTGTAATAAAATTCACGGTATAGCCTTTTGGAAGGTGAAATGCTCACCTCCTCCTTTAAATTAATTTATGCTTTAAATAGCGCTAAATAGTTGCTGATAGCTTGTTGTGCAGGTGTTCCAGCTTTGGTTTTTACATTCTTTAGCCATGGAACAATACTTTCTGGATGTTTGATTAACCATTGGCGAGCGGCTTGTTCTGGTAACACGCCTTGGTTGAGAATGGATTCCATCAGTTGGTTTTCCATTTCAAGCGAGAAGGATAGGTTTTTTAATAAATTACCGACATTTGGGCATTGTGCTAGGTAATTCTGACGAACATTGGTGTAGACATTTGCACCACCGTAGTTTGGGCCAAAGTAATCGTCACCGCCATCAAGGTATTCCATTTCAACATTGCTGTTCATCGGGTGCGGAGCCCAACCTAGAAACACAATCCACTGATTACGACGTACCGAGCGTGCTACTTGTGACACCATGCCCGCCTCACTTGACTCAACAACGCTAAAATCGTTCAGTCCAAAAGCGTTTTCATCGATCATCGTTTGGATTAAGCGATTACCGTCATTGCCCGGTTCAATACCATAGATTTTGTCGCGGAATTTATCTGAAAATTTAGCGATATCAGCAAACGAATGGACACCGGCATCATAAACGTACTTAGGCACAGCGAGTGTGTATTTTGCTCCTTCCAAGTTAGCGCGTAGAGTTTCAACCGTTCCAGCTTCACGGTATTTGGCAATATCACCTTCCATGGTTGGCATCCAATTACCGAGGAATACATCAATGTCACCGTTCGCCATAGATGAGTAGGTCACGGGTACTGAGAGTAAATCGATTTTTGTCTGATAGCCTAACCCTTTGAGCAGCTCTGTGGTTATTGCCGTCGTGGCGGTAATGTCTGTCCAACCCACATCAGCAAAGCGCACCGTATCGCATTGATTGGCGTAAGCGTTGGCGCTGAGCAGAGTCGTCATTGTAAGTGTGAGCACGGTTTTTTTAGTAATAGACATGTTATTTCCTTGTATTTTTGACTGACTTTATAAATTTTATGAGTAAGCGTCCGGCTTTCTCATTGGTGGTTTTATTCTTTGTTTGGTTTGCCAGTCTGGTGCAATCCATACTGGAGCTTCAGTACTGGCTAATAGCGGTTTGCCTAAAATAAGATCGGCGGCGCGCTCTGCGACCATGATGGTTGGCGCATTCAGGTTTCCGTTGGGAATGCTTGGGAATATCGAGGAATCCACCACGCGTAAAGCTTGAATTCCGCGCACTTGGCATTGTTCATTCACCACGGCCATTGGGTCGTCATCTGCGCCCATTTTGCAGCTGCAAGAGGGGTGATAAGCGCTTTCCACATTCTGTTTGACCCATGAATCAATATCGTCATCGTTTTGGATCTCTTCACCCGGTTGAATTTCTTCGCCCCGATAACTATCCAATGCTGGTTGCGCTAGAATTTCGCGGGTGAGACGAATGCAATCGCGCCAATCTTGGCGATCTTGTTCGGTTGATAGGTAATTAAATGCGATAGAGGGTGAAACCGTTGGATCGCGAGAGACAATTTGTACTTGTCCTCGGCTTTCTGGCTTATTGGGCCCCACATGAACTTGGAAGCCGTGACCATCAAAGGCCGCTTGGCCGTCGTACCGCATCGCAGCAGGTAAAAAGTGGTATTGAATATTTGGCCATTTGAGCCCTGCGCGAGAGCGAATAAACGCGCACGACTCGAAGTGGTTGGTTGCCCCTAATCCTTTACGAGTTAAGATCCATTCAGTGCCGATAAGCCCTTTGCTGATTAAACCGAGTTTACTGTTTAGTGTGATCGGCTGTTTGCAGTGGTATTGAAAATAGATCTCTAAGTGATCTTGCAGGTTTTGACCCACGCCAGGCAGGTCTTGCTTCAGTTTCACACCAACTTGTTCAAGCAGCGCTTTAGGGCCAATACCCGAAAGTTGCAAAAGTTGAGGAGATCCTATAGAACCAGCACTTGACATCACTTCTCGCAAGCAAAACGCTTGTTGGATCTTGCCTGATTTTTCAAACTCAACGCCGATGGCCTTTTGCTCTTCAATCAAGATCTTATGTGCCACAATTCCTGTCTTTACGGTGAGGTTCGGTCGCTTCATCGCGCGGCGTAAATAGGCATTGGACGTTGAGGCGCGAACTCCAGAATCTACCGTCATATGCATTGGTCCGAAACCTTCCTGCTGATAAGCATTGTAATCGTCAGTTTCTGGATAACCGGCTTCTTTGCCCGCATCGATGAAGGCTTGATAAAGTGGGTTCAATTGCATGTCGTTACCGTTACAAGTACCGACGGGCCCGTTGCCGCCACGATAAGCGTTCTCGCCACCTATCCAAGATTCAGCGCGGCGAAAATAGGGTAAACAATTTTGATAATTCCAACCCTCAGCGCCCAGTGATTCCCACTCATCAAAATCGCAAGCGTGACCACGAACATATACCATGCCATTAATAGACGAGCTGCCACCGAGCACTTTGCCTCGTGGACAATGCAATTTACGCCCATCGAGATCAGATTCTGATCCGGTTTCAAATTGCCATGCGTATTTGTCACTGTTCATCGGGTAAGAAAGGGCGGTTGGCATTTGAATAAAAATGCTTTTATCGCTTCCGCCAGCTTCGAGCAGTAAAACTTGATGCTCGCCAGACTCGGTTAAGCGATCGGCAAGAACACAGCCTGCTGAGCCCGCACCGACGATAATGTAATCAAAGTGATTTAACATAGAAGGCTCCTTTGACGATTAAGCATATGGGCTAGCAAAATCATCTAGCTCCACTAAAATGCTTTTGGTTTGGGTATAGTGCTTAAGGGTTTCTATGCCATTTTCACGGCCAATCCCAGAATGCTTATAACCACCAACAGGCATTTCTGCCGGAGAGTCTCCCCAAGTATTTATCCAGCAGATCCCGGCCTGAAGTTGGTGAATTACTCGGTGTGCACGTGAAAGGTTCTGTGTGAACACTCCTGCAGCTAAGCCATATTGAGTGCCATTCGCGCGCGCGATCACTTCGTCTTCATCGCTAAACTTAAGTACCGACATTACAGGGCCAAAGATTTCTTGCTGCACGTGAGGCATGTCATCAGTGCAATCAATGAAAACAGTTGGTGCAACAAAGTTGCCCTTATCTAGGTCGTTATCGGTAACTTGATAACCGCCAGTGAGCAAAGTTGCTTGGCTAGCTTTGGCTTGCTCAATCGCTGTGAGTACTTTGCTTAAATGAGGTTTGGAAATTAACGCGCCAATCTGGGTGTTGATATCCATAGGATCGCCAATCACTAATTGTTCAGTACGCAGCTTAAGCTGAGCGACAAACGCATCGTAGAGGCTGTTGTGCACGAAAACGCGCGTCCCATGGGTACACACTTCGCCTTGGGTATAAAAGTTTGCCACCATGGCAGCGGAGACAGCTTGATCAAGCTTGGCATCATCAAAAATAATGAGCGGTGACTTGCCACCCAATTCCATGGTGACAGACTTCAAGCTGCGAGCGCTGTCCGCCATTACGGCTTTCCCGGTACCCGATTCACCGGTAAAAGAGACTTTGGCAATGTCAGGGTGGGCTGTCAGCATTTGACCTACGCGGTAATCACCTTGAACCACGTTAAAGACGCCGTCTGGCACTCCGGCTTCACTGAAGATCTCTGCCAGTTTTAATGCGCTTAATGGCGTTTCCTCTGAGGGCTTGAAAATCATCACATTGCCGGCAGCCAGTGCTGGCGCTGATTTCCACATCGCGATTTGAATCGGATAATTCCATGCGCCAATGCCCGCGCAGATGCCTAATGGTTCGCGGCGAGTATAAAAAAACTGATGGTCGTTGAGCGGTTGTTGCTCGCCTTGAAGCGATGGGGCTAAATTTGCAAAGTACTCAATGACGTCTGCGCCAGTAGCAATATCAACGCAATTGGCTTCTTGAATCGGCTTACCGGTATCGAGAACTTCAAGTACAGCAAGTTCATCGTTTCGTTCTCTAAGTATTTTTACTGCTTTTAGCAAAATACGGCTGCGTTCTGTCGCGGTCATTCTTGACCATACCGCGAATCCTTGCTTGGCTGAGGTGATAGCTTGTTCAACGTCATTGGCACTGGCGTGCTGCAATCTTGCTATCACTTCACCTGTTGCTGGGTTGTAGGTATCGAAACGTTCTCCTGAAGTCGCAGATCGGAGCGTTCCGTTGATATAAAGCGATTGTATTTCCATTTTAAGGCCTGAAGTGGGTTGTTATTGCGCGTAAAACGCTAATTGTTTATTGAGGTAATCGTTAATGATGGAATGTGCTTGAGCAGGGTCTATCCCTTTGGGGTTTAATGCTCCGCGTAGCCAAATGCCATCAATCAATGACGCGATACCATGAGCCACGAGGTTGACTTGTTCTGATGGGAGCAGCGGCTTGAGTTCAATCTTAAGGTGAGAAAGTAAACGCTGTTCATTGACGTATTGCAGGCGATTTAATTGTGCGTCGTGCATGGAGTAAGCCCAAAACGCTAACCATGTTTTAACAACTTGGTTTTCCGCTTGGAACCCTTTGAAATTGCCGGTTACGATGGCATTAATGCGTTCGTAATGAGCCTCTTTTGGGAGTTGGTTTAAATGCTGAGTGATGGTGGTTGAAAGCTCACGTAAAACAACACGCATTGTCTCTTCCAATAATCCATGCTTGCCGCCAAAGTAGTGATTGATAATCCCTGTCGAGACACCTGCTTCTTTGCTGATTAAAGCGATACTTGCGCCATGTAATCCAACGCGCTCAATGACTGTCATTGTTGCGGCAACAAGTTGAGGTTTGCGTATGTCTGGCATCCCTACCTTTGGCATAATTCATCCTGATTATTTTATATTGAACGATTAG
>NZ_CAWNMS010000010.1:0-2229 GCF_963875605.1 Vibrio sp. V04_P4A5T148 | reverse complement strand
CGTTCCTTACGGCGCAACCTTCCTGATGTTTATGGAATACGCCCGTAATGCAATGCGCATGGCCGCGCTGATGAAGATTCAGAACATCCAAGTCTACACCCATGACTCGATTGGCTTGGGTGAAGATGGCCCAACCCATCAACCGGTTGAGCAAGTGGCTTCACTGCGTTTGACACCGAACATGAGCACATGGCGTCCGTGTGACCAAGTGGAATCAGCCGTCGCATGGAAGTTGGCGATTGAGCGTAAAGATGGCCCATCAGCGCTGATTTTCTCTCGTCAAAACCTAGCGCAGCAACCACGCAGTGAAACGCAAGTTGCGGATATCGCGAAAGGTGGTTACATCCTAAAAGAGTGCGCGGGGCAGCCTGAGCTTATCCTGATTGCCACTGGCTCTGAAGTTGAACTGGCGGTAAAAGCCGCAGAGCAACTTACAGCCGAAGGTAAGAAAGTACGCGTAGTTTCGATGCCATCGACCGATGCGTTTGATAAACAAGACGCAGCCTACCGCGAAGCCGTACTACCAGCAGCCGTGACTAAGCGTATCGCTATTGAAGCAGGTATCGCGGATTTCTGGTACAAGTACGTTGGTTTTGGCGGCAAGATCATCGGTATGACTACCTTTGGTGAGTCAGCACCGGCGGATCAACTGTTTAAAATGTTCGGCTTTACGACTGAAAACGTGGTGAAACAAGCACAAGAGCTGCTTGCTTAAGTCGTTTAATTTTTAATGCAAAAGCCCAGCGAGTCATTCGCTGGGCTTTTTTGATCTTGTCGCGTGTGAAAAGAGATACATCACTTAAAAGGCACGCCACCAAAAGGCATAACTTAATTATTGGAAACAATAAATAACACTTCCACACGACGGTTACATGCTTTACCTGCATTGGTTTTATTCGTACAAGCCGGAACGTATTCACCATATCCACGGGTAAAAATAGAGTCCATCGCCACATTACTTTTCACTAAAGTGTTCTTTACCGCTTTCGCTCGACGTTCAGACAAACCATCATTAAAAGTGGGCGCTCCACTACTGTCCGTATGACCATCAATCACAATATCAATACCGGGTTCTGAGGCTAAATAACGTCCCATCATAGTAAGCCAATCACCAGAGCCAGAGGAGACGGTGGACGAGCCCGTTTCAAATTTCACCGTATCTTTCAATTTAACCATAATGTGGTTACCCGGGAGAACCTCGTAATCAACGCCATTCTTCAATAAAAAACTTTGCAAAGAATCATAGCTACTCACGCGCTGCTGTCCCATCGGTCCTTGAACACCTGTTGAAGCAATCTTCGGCGCATAGCCCCATTCAGGGTAGAGCACGTCAAAATCACCTTTTGGCGCTGCATCCAATAGATTGTCGCTAAACATTCGATCTGCGGTGGCTAATGTTCCACACCCCGTTAACAACATCAATAACGGTAAGGCTAAATACTTCATTCAAGCATCACTCCATTCTCTTACTACCTAAACTGTATCGGCCAAGACTGTAAAACTTTATATATATTTGGTAGCAATTTCGTGGTTGTTTCTGTTTTCCTTGTCACGGTAAGCCGTTAGAATTCAAGTATTCTTTTTTAACTCAATACTCGTTATGAAAAAAAACACACGCTATTGGTTGACTCTCATCACAACACTACTGATTCTAGCAGGCTGCGGTGACAACACTACGCCACAAAAAGGGAAACAATATGATGAGCTTCCCGTAAGTCTTGCAACATACCGCCTGCCAGCCGTCACGGAAGTGTTTTCGCTGACTTGTGGACACTGTCGTTCAATGGAAAAGGTCATCCCAGAGCTAGAGAAAATAACAGGCGAAACATTTGGTAAACTGCATGTCACCTTTAACGAAGGCGCACAGATTGGAGCCATGATTTACTATTCAGCCATGATGCAACTTGGAGCAATTCCCGATCATGCCATGATGGAACAGCTATTTTCGGTCGTGCAAATGGATGAAGAAGTAACGTTAAGTGAGCGTAAAGAAGCGATTGATTTGGCCTTCAGCCAACGAGGGCTAATCAGCCCGTATTCGTTAGATGATGAGCAGCAAAAACAGTTATTCCAAGAGATTCAGCTCGCTGATGATATTTCAGTAAAAGGCCAAATCAATGCCGTTCCAACCTTTATTGTGAAAGGCAAATATTTAGTCATCACCTCCGGTCATAAAGATGCAGCAGATATCGCGAATACCATCTCATATTTATTGACTCCCCCCTAATC
>NZ_CAWNMS010000009.1:0-2406 GCF_963875605.1 Vibrio sp. V04_P4A5T148 | reverse complement strand
CTGTTGGCCTAACAAACGGCTCAAGAGGGATTGCCAACGCGTGGTGACTTTAGTTCAAAATTGAAGTTCAGTGTTTACAGTGTGTTTTTTGAGTTCGGCTATGCGTTGTCAACCCCTTAGCCGGGCGTTATGTGTTTGATGGGTTTTTGAGGTTAAACCTAAAATTTCATTGAGAATTCGTTTCGTGTTTTCGGCAAGTTGGCTTGGTCGAAATGGATTCTTGAACAACCTGAAATTGATCGTTTTCAAGGTTCTTGGGTTGCCTCAATTAAGTTTTGGATCTGGTTTGTGTTGAGTTTCGCCAGTTCAAATCGCCTTAATTGAAATGTCTTTTTGACTGATTCTCTTGTTGAAATTCAGTTCTGAAAGTCTGGTGAAGCAAAAGGTTTTGTTGTGGCTGAAAGGACGCTTTCTTTGTTGTTGGTTCTGTAAGTGGCTCTCTTTGGCTAAGATCGCTGTGAAATTTAGGTTTTGGTCAGCATCATTTTGTACGTAACTTATTCAAATCTCTTCATTTCTACGGTGGTTTACTTTGAATTCACGGTAAAATTCACATAACAAGCAATTCAAGTGGATTCTCAACGCGTGGCAGTTTTACTATGCGTCAGGTAAAGTGCTTTACGGTGCAATGCAGCGGCTTGGCCAGTGCGTTGTTCACCACTTAATTGGGCGTTAGCTGAGGTTAAGAAAAACCATAAAATTAAGCGTTTATTTTTCTTGGTCTGAGGCTCTAGCTTTACACCTGAAAGTCAGCACTTTTCCGCGTATCTCGCCAGTGGCACTGTTCGTGAAGTGGTTGAACTAACCGAAGTCTGTTTACGGGAAGTGGTGTGTTTGTTTATTTCTTTGGTGTGGCTTCTTTGGTTTTGAAGCTCTTTCGCGCTTAAATTAATTTCGCACACTTGGTTGTTGGCTTCTTCGAAAGAATTCTTTGTAAATTTAAGTCTTAGAAGCTCGCCAGTTTCTCGGTTATTTCTTCTTTGCCAAGTGCGTTTAGTGGGTTAGGTTTTAGTTTCTCAGTTGTTCGTTTTACTTTGTCGCTTGAAAACAATAATGTGTTTTAAATTAGGCCGTTGGGTAGTCAATCTCCGGCTAAAGTGCAGCAGCTAACAAACGGCTCAAGAGGGATTGTCAACGCATGGCGACTTTAGTGCAAAATTGAAGTTCAGTGTTTAAGGTGTGTTTTTTGAGTTCAGCAATGCGTTGTCAACCCCTTAGCCGGGCGTTATGTTAATCGAGGGCAGAATGAACTATTTGATAGAACTATTTTCCGCCAAAAGCGATCAAGTGCAGTTAGTTACTTTTGCTTTCTCGGCCATCCTTGCTCTAACAGTGCTGTTGGTAAATCAAACGATAATCAACCAAAGGACTAAGAGAGAGTTTCTATTGGGCAAGGTTGAGGAGCTATCTAATCTGTCTATAGAGTTCACACGGGTCAGCGGTGAAATGTTAGATGAGCTAGTCAATAGGTTTGAAGATGAATCGTGTGAAAATTATGATCTACCATATGCGGTTGATAGAGAGATTTCTGCGGTATTGAGAAAAATCGAACTCATATGTGAGCTGTACTTTGAAAAGACTAACTTTTCAGTTGGGGACTATCATCTCTCGCATTTAAAGTCGTTGGAGTACATCCATAAATGGCGGGCAATAGATCTAACGGAAGGTGATATGTACAACCTTTTTGATGAAGACTATCAACTCATCAAAAGGCGTGAAGAATGGTTGGCGGAAATCTGTTTAGACTTAGCCAAGAGGCATGGGCATTAACATAACAAACGGCTCAAGAGGGATTGCCAACGCGTGGCGGCTTTGGTGCAAAATTGAAGTTCAGTGTTTACAGTGTGTTTTTTAAGTTCGGCGGTGCGTTGTCAACCCCTTAGCCGGGCGTTATGCAGCTCAGGGAAATTTAGTGGCTCAATTTTTTGGGATTTCTCCGGCTATTCGTTTTGTGTTGTCGGCAAATGAGCATTTTTACCCTCAAATTCGTGGTTCACTCAAGCCGCAAAACAGGCAAGGTTCTTTGTTTGCCTCAATCGGTTTTAGCGTTGGCGTGTTGTAAATTAAGTGGGCGCAAAGTGTGGAAAGGCCAAGTTTATCGAGTATTTCGCATTTGCTGAAAGTCTTGCTTGTTGAGTTTGTCTCATTCAAAAGCTTGGTTTGTTGTTGAAAGGTGGGCTTTGTTTTGGCGGCTTATTTATCACGGCTCCTACTTGGGTTGATTCTTGAATTACTCAACCATTGCAATCGTGGCTTTTGATCGAGTAAAGTTAGTTTATCTTATTGAATTTGCATAACAAACGGCTCAAGAGGGATTGCCAACGCGAGGCGGCTTTAGTGCAAAATTGCAGTTCAGTGTTTAAGTGTGTTTTTTGAGTTCGGCGGTGCGTTGTCAACCCCTTAGCC
>NZ_CAWNMS010000008.1:0-2441 GCF_963875605.1 Vibrio sp. V04_P4A5T148 | reverse complement strand
GAGCGATTTGGAAGAAAAGTGACGAGCGTAGCATGCTCGGCGGACGTTTGGATGCTGAAGGTTATTTTGCCGCTAAACTCACAGCGCTAAACAACCCAACGCGATCAAGAAACAACAAATATGTGATGATTATTTATTGCTTAAATTAAGCCACAAAACATGGAATTTACCGTTCAATTCAAACTCGATTTAGCTGATAAAAACTCACCTTGCCTAACGCCCGGTTAAGGGGCTGACAACGCAAAACACAGAACTTAAAATAACAACCGTAATCACAAATGTTGATTTGAACAAAAACCGCCACGCGTTGGCAGTCCCTCTTTAACCGTTTGTTATGCGGTTTTTTAACCAATACTAAGTGTAAAGAACGAATTGCTTAGCCAAACTTACCTTTAGCTGCCACAATTCGCACTGTCATTTACTACCAATTGGTTCATCATGAAACTTTTAGTTCGCAATCTATCTCGCTCTACAACTGAACAAGAACTTCGTGTTTTATTCTCAGCTCATGGCTCTGTAGCCGAATGCACGCTTGTCTTAGACCAAGTAACAGGTCAATCAAAAGGCTTTGCTTTTGTCGAAATGCCAAATGAAAACGAAGCTAATGCTGCAATTTCTAGCCTAAACCTTTCTGACGTTGCCAAAAGCAAAATCAGAGTAAAAGCCGCAGAATAAACACCTGAGATACAAAGAGTAAAGTTCCGTCAGTTCAAATATATTGGGCTGACGCTTTTTAGTTTCCGTTGAGCCTGTAGAACTGCATAACGCCCGGCTAAGGGGTTGACAACGCATAGCCGAACTCAAAAAAACACACTGTAAACACTGAACTTCAATTTTGCACTAAAGCCGCCACGCGTTGGCAATCCCTCTTGAGCCGTTTGTTATGCAAATTCAATGAGATAAACTGACTTTACACGACCAAAAGCAACCATCGCAATGGTTGAGTGATTCAAGAATCAACCAAAGTAAGAGCGGTGACAAATAAGCTGCCAAAACAAAGTCCACCTTTCAGCAACAAACCAAGCTTTTGAATCAGGAAAACTCAACGAGCGAGACCTTCAGCAAATACAGAATAATCGATAAACTTGCCCTTTCTACACTTTGCGCCCGCTGAATTGACAACAAACCAGCACCAAAACTCATTGAGGCAAACAAAGAACCTTGCCTGTTTTACGGCTTGAGTTCACCACGAATTTTAGGGTAAAAATGCTCATTTGCCGACAACACAAAACGAATGGCCGGAGAAACCTCAAAAAATCGAACCCTTAAATTTACCTGAGTTGCATAACGCCCTGCTAAGGGGTGAGCAATGCACTACGAAAGCTACCGCACACCGCCTTAATCACAAAACTCACCGCATGCTGAAAATGCCACGCATTGCGAATCCCGCTTAAGCAGTTTGTTAGCTTAAATTTCAGCACCTTAGATTTACTAAGCCCAAGATTAACCTGATTTAGGAAACCAACAAACTGCTTGAGTTTTAAAACCCGAATTGGCTCAAGCTTTGTGGCCTTTCATTTGCTTTTAAAATCAACAAATTTTGACAAATCACTTTCGGAAAACTCAACGCGAAAGCAAAACTGCCAAAACGACTTTGCGCCAGACTGGCTAACCTCGCGCAACCCCAAAACTCAATTGAGGCAACCGCTAAAAACTCGCGTTGGCAAACAATACTGGTTTGCCGATAAACTTGAGCGAATTGCCAATGGAAGAAAGAACAAGCAGCAAACAATTGATTTTTATTGTTTTAAGCTAACGCCCGGCTAAGGGGCTGACAACGCATAGCCGAACTCAAAAAACACACTGTAAACACTGAACTTCAATTTTGCACTAAAACCGCCAAGCGTTGGCAATCCCTCTTGAGCCGTTTGTTAGCTGCTGCACTTTAGCCGGAGATTCACTACCCAACAGCCTAATTTAAAAAACATTATTGCTTTCAAACGACAAAGTAAAACGGACAATTTAGAAACTAAAACCTAATCCACGAAACGCACTTGGCAAAGAAGAAATAACCGAGATACTGACGAGCTTCTAGGACTTAAATTTACAAAGAATTCTTTCGAAGAAGCCAACAACCAAGTGCGCGAAATCAACTTAAGCGCGAAAGAGCCTCAAACCAAAGAAGCCACACCAAAGAAATAAACAAACACACCACTTCCCGTAAGAAGACTTCGGTTAGTTCAAACACTTCACGAACAGTGCCACTGGCGAGATACGCGGAAAAGTGCAGACTTTCAGGTGTAAAGCTAGAGCCTCAGACTAAGAAAAATAAACACGTAATTTCATGATTTTTCTTAACCTCAGCTAACGCCCGGTTAAGGGGCAGCCAACGCCATTACCAAGCTTCCGCATAACACCGTAACCACAAAAACCAACGCACAGTAAAAATGCCACGCGTTGGCTGTCCCTCTTGAACCGTTTGTTATGCTTAAGCTTCAATG
>NZ_CAWNMS010000007.1:0-2555 GCF_963875605.1 Vibrio sp. V04_P4A5T148 | reverse complement strand
TTATGGCGCAAGGTGAAAAATGGATACTATCGTTGATTTAGTTAGAAAAGATCCCGTTCGATTTGAAGCACTGGAATGTGTTTACCAGCTTGAATTGCCTCAGTGCTACATAGCCGCAGGTTTTGTGCGAAACCTTGTCTGGGACTTTTTACATCGCAACGTAAAGCCGACGCCATTAAACGATATTGATGTCATTTTCTTCGATGCTGATTGTGTCGATTCAGATTATGAAAAATCACTTGAACTCAAGTTATCGGAGCAAATGCCCCAGATCAATTGGCAAGTGAAAAATCAAGCCAAGATGCACTTACAAAATGGTGACGATCCTTACCAAAGCACATTGGATGCCATGAGCTATTGGCCTGAAAAAGAAACGGCGGTAGCAGTGAGAAAAGTCGAGCACGATCGTTACGAATGTATATCAGCCTTTGGTTTCGAGAGTTTATTTCAAGGTTTAATCACACATAATCCTAAACGAGCATATGGAACCTTCGAAAATCGAGTAAAGTCAAAGGGTTGGTTAGTTATATGGCCTAACTTGAGAATTGCGCCATAACAAACGCTTCAAGAGGGACAGTCAACGCGCGGCATTTTTACTATGCGTTGGTTTATGTGATTACGGTGTTATGCGGTAAGTTGGTAGTAGCGTTGTCTGCCCCTTAAGCGGGCGTTAGGCGATTCGGATAAACTTAAATAAAGAGGTATAAAATTGCCAATTTTAATATCGAATATTTACCTGAGTAATTTCCAAATCACTTTCTTATGGGAAAAATTAGGGCGAAAAGCCGCTGCATATGGCTTGCTCGAAGAGATATTGCTTATAGCAATTTTTGAGCTGAGCGTAACAAAGAGAACACAAAGAAAGTGACCCTGAACTACCGTATGAGAAACGGCTACGTTTGGCAGCAATCATTATACAAGAAATTCAAAAGTTAAAGTAAGAGGTGGTTAATATGTTTGGTAAATTATTTGGTACCTATCAAGAAATACAAGAAAGTAATGAAAAAATAAAAGCTAGTGAAATAGATATATTTAGATTAAAGTTATCTATGGCTTACGATAATGATTTAGAGTCCATCATTGCAAAGGTGAACGAATTCCGACAATTACAACAATTAATGATCGAGTTTGATGAAACATTTAATAAATTAAAAGAGTTAGATGAAGAAGAAAGACTTTCTTTAGGGTTGGAAAGTATCACACAAGATAAGAAAACCAAGCTTTTAACACTTACTAAAATTTAATTTTAACTTAGAGGAATAAAAACATGATTTCAAACGCTTATATTATCAAAACTAAACCTGCTGTAAATTATAACTTTAATGGTTAGGTGAGTGGTTTGGGAATTCGCCTAACAAACGGCTCAAGAGGGATTGCCAACGCGTGGCGGTTTTAGTGCAAAATTGAAGTTCAGTGTTTAAGGTGTGTTTTTTGAGTCTGGCGGTGCGTTGTCAACCCCTTAGCCGGGCGTTAGCTTAAAACAATGAAAATCAATTGCTTGCAGCCTGTTTTTTCTTCCTTTGGCAGTTCGTTCAGGTTTCTCGGCAAATCGGCATTGTTTGCTAACGCGAGTTTTGAGCTGTTGCCTCAATTGAGTTTGGGACTGCGCGAGGTCAGTTAGTTTGGCGCAAAGTCGCTTTGGAAGTTTTGCTTTCGCTGTGAGTTTTCCGAAAGTGATTTATCAAAATTTTCGGGTTTTAAAACTCAGGTGGTTTTCCTGCTTTTCAAATCGGGTTAATCTCAGTTTTGGTAAATCTAAGGTGCTGAAATTTAAGCTAACAAGCTGCTTAAGTGGGATTCGCAACGCGTGGCATTTTTAGCATGCGGTGAGTTTTGTGATTAAGTTGGTGTGCGGTAGCTTTTGCAGTGCGTTGCTCACCCCTTAGCAGGGCGTTATGCAACTCAGGTGAATTTAGTGGCTCAATCTTTTGGGATTTCTCCGGCCATTTGTTTTGTGTTGTCGGCAAATGAGCTTTTTTACCCTCAAATTCGTGGCTAACTCAAGCCGTAAAACAGGCAAGGTTCTTTGTTTGCCTCAATTAGTTTTAGCGTTGGCTTGCTGCCAATTTAGAGCGCGCAAAGTGTGGAAATGGCAAGTTAATCGAGCATTTTGCTTTTGCTGAAGGTTTCGCTCGTTAAGTTTTCCTGATTCAAAAGCTTGGTTTGTTGCTGAAAGGTGGACTTTGTTTTGGCGGCTTATTTATCTCGGCTCCTACTTGGGTTGATTCTTGAATCACTCAACCATTGCAATGGTGGCTTTTGATCGAGTAAAGTCAGCTTATCTTATTGAATTTGCATAACAAACGGCTCAAGAGGGATTGCCAACGCGTGGCGGTTTTAGTGCAAAATTGCAGTTCAGTGTTTACAGTGTTTTTTTTAAGTTCGGTAGTGCGTTGTCAACCCCTTAGCCGGGCGTTAGCTGAGGTTAAGAAAAACCATAAAATTAAGCGTTTATTTTTCTTAGTCTGAGGCTCTAGCTTTACACCTGAAAGTCAGCACTTTTCCATGTATCTCGCCAGTGGCACTGTTCGTGAAGTGCTTGAACTAACCGAAGT
>NZ_CAWNMS010000006.1:0-2655 GCF_963875605.1 Vibrio sp. V04_P4A5T148 | reverse complement strand
TACAAATTGATATAAAAATGACCACTCGATGAGTGGCCATTAAACCATTAACAATATTTCAAAAATCACCCAATAAGGCTATTTTCTAAGCGCATTCAGTTTGGCCTGGGCTAAACCGAAGATGGTATCAACTGGGTAGCTGCCATCTTCTGTTGCTTCGCCTGCGGGTTTGCCAGTAAAGAGCTCAACCGCTTCAGTGACATGTTCAATAGCCCAGATATTGAACTCCCCTTTCTCGACCGCTTTAACAACGTCAGCGCGTAACATCAGATTGTGCATGTTTGAACGAGGAATGATGACACCTTGCTGGCTGGTGCGCCCTTTGATTGCACACACATCAAAGAAACCTTCAATTTTCTCATTCACACCGCCAATCGGCTGCGACTCACCAAATTGGTTCATCGAACCTGTGATCGCAATATCTTGGCGATTAGGCCGTTTAGAAAACGCAGACACAATCGCACAGAATTCGGCCATGCTGGCACTATCACCATCCACACCACCGTATGATTGCTCAAATGTGATGGTCGTGGTGAGTGGTACGCGCGCCGTACGGCCAAATACCGAAGAGAGATACGCGGATAAAATCATCACACCTTTAGAGTGGATGCTGCCACCCAGATCGACACTGCGCTCGATATCGATAATGTCACCATCGCCATAGGAAGTGGTGGCGGTAATACGGTTTGGCGCACCAAACATATGATCGCTGGTGCTCAATACCGACAGCGCATTCACCTGCCCGACCGCCATGCCTTGCGTTTGGATTAGCGTTGTACCGTTAACATACGACTCCATCACACTGTCTTGCAGGCGGCTCACACGCATCTCTTGGTTGCTGAGCGCCTCTTCGACATGATTCTGGCGGATCATGTTTGAATTCGCCTGCTTCGCCACATAGTTAGATTCGCGTAGCAAATTGGCAATATGCGCCGAATGAAGTGACAGTTTGCCTTGATCGCCCGTTGTACGTGAACTGTGTTCAATGATGCGTGCAATCGCTTTACGGTCGCAATGCAGCATATTGTTGTCGTGCACTATGCTCGAAATAAAACGCGCGTAATGTAGCTCGGTATCGGGCGTACGTTTCATCTCATCTTCAAAATCGGCCGTTACTCGGAACAATTCGCTAAATTCAGGATCGTAATGAGTCAGCAGCTGATAGGTGTGGTAATCACCAAATAGGATGATTTTCACATTTAGCGGGATAGGCTCTGGATCAAGTGAAACCGTCCCTGTTAGCGTGACCTCTTTTTCCAAAGAGGTAAAACTCATTTGGCGTGAACGCAGCGCACGCTTTAAACCGTCCCAAACATAGGGCTGTTCAAGCACTTTCACCGCATCCATCAACAGCACACCACCATTGGCTTTATGTAAACTACCCGCTCGAATCAACGAAAAATCGGTAAATACTGTGCCTTTAAAAGTCGCCGTTTCGATATAACCAAATAGAGAGTGGTAGTTCGGGTTCTCTTCTACCACGATCGGTAGCTTGTCTGAAGGCTGACTGACCAGCACATTGACTTTGTAGCGACGCGGCAGACGCTTATCTAAAGAAGCTGTCGCGACTTCGCCTTGCTCACTGTCTTCATCTAAGAAAATGTCCGCATTATCGACGATGTCTTTTTGTAACTCCGTGAGATACGTTTTGATGTCTGGGTAGCCAGAATAATCTTGCTTAAGCTGCTTAATAAAGTGGGTAATGACACCAAGCGTTACTTCATCATTGAGCTTTTTGATCTTCTCACTGTAGGAGTCTTCCCATTCGGTCAGTTGACGTACCATATTGCGTAGGCTGATTTCTAGCTCATCAATGGTATGGCTAAAGTGCTCTTGCTCTTTTTTAGACAAGGCGTCAAAGGACTCTTCGGTGTGCATCTCTTCACCGTTCATCGCAACAAATTGATAGTCGCCTTGAGTGGTGATGGTTAAGCTAATGCCTTTATCTTTGGCTTCTTTACTGATGCTATCCAATTCACTTTGCTGTTTTTGTGCCATCTGATTTTTCAGTTTATCGGCACGAGCAAAGTAAATCTCGTTATCAAAAGCTAACGGGATCGCATTGACCAACTTATTCATTAACTTTTCAATGTCTTGCTTTAGTTTAACCCCAATACCCGAAGGTAACTTCAGCACTTTTGGGGTTCGAATATCGCTGAAATTGGCCACATAACACCAATCAAACAACGCATCGACATCATGCTGATGGCGGTTTAAATAGCGCAAAATCATCGTACGTTTGCCCAACCCATTACGGCCAATAGCGTAGATGTTGTAACCCTTCTCTTTGATCGACATTGCAAATTCGACCGCTTTTTGCGCCCGTTCTTGCCCCACAATCTCATCAACTGGGTCTAACTCCTTAGTTGATTTACAAGGGAGTTTTTCTAACTGGGCAACGTGGTAGAGCTGCTCTGCATTCAATCGTTGAATCGCCATCACTCCGCTCCTTAGCTTTTGGATTCTTGTTGTAGTTTGACCTAAGTGTAGAAGCAATTCATTTATATTTTAGCGAGTTACACCTTATTCGCGTTTAACCGAACAAATAATAAACAATCACCACACTTAAAATCGCAAATAACAATTATTTGCATTTGATAATAAATTGCATTTAAATAAGTGAACGCCGTCATTCTGGAGAATTGAGTATGGACT
>NZ_CAWNMS010000005.1:0-2735 GCF_963875605.1 Vibrio sp. V04_P4A5T148 | reverse complement strand
GATTTAATCGTATGATTTAGAACCATCCAGTCTGAATATCATCTTACTTACAGGGTTGACATAGGCATTTTCAATCCATTTTTCAGATAATGCTTCTACTTTTCTCCATTTATCTTGTAGTAAACTTACATTACTTTGGGTCTGAAATGCAGCTGTAAAGATATTTGTATTATCAAGTACATCTTTGGAATTGATATTATCTATAATGGAAAGTACGCCATTTAATTGTCCTAAAATAGTTGCCCAGCCACCTCTGAGTTTACCAAGTGATTGATTAGCTTTTACAATTTCTGATCTTATATTAACAACGTTTCCCTTTGCCAACACCCAAGACTGATAAATCGCAATTGTTTGCGTCAACTCTATATTAGCGTCTTCAAGTTCTTGTGCTTTATTTTCAAGTCTTTCTTTGAGCTCCAGAGCGTATGCTGTCCCAGCAGACGCTGAACCAATCGCTGCAAGAGTGCCCCATGGGAATAACCAAGCATAGGTAGGTGATGTGCCAGCAACCGTTACCCATTTGGAATATTCATCATTTAATGCATCTTTCTCAGCAATAAGTCGAGCAATTTTTTCTTGTATAGCGCTACCATCATTAGTAAGAATATCTGCATTACGTTCCTCAACCTGATCAAGATTTATTTTCTCTTGCGCTAAGAGATTAATGAAACTTGTGAGTTTATCGCCAAGAGCTTTGCCATCATTATTAAACCTAACAGTATCATCTCTCATTTGGACCAGAAAACCTTTTATCGCACTTTTATACTTATTAAATAGCTCTTCATCTTCAGCTATAGCAGCTTCAGTTAACCGATTTACCATGGTGTATAATACGTTTCCGCTAGTGACTACCGTTCCAGAGTAGCTAGAAAGATCTGCTGCCAGACTAATCATTTGGTCTTTATGACCTTGTGGATCTAGCCACTCTCCAGCTAGGCTATTAATGTTTGAGTAACTTTGCAGTAGATCTGTATAGACACCATCCATCACAACATCATCAGTCATCTGGAATTGGTTGCGCATGTCCTGCTCTGTTATTGGTAAAGCTTTAGCCGTTGTTGCAAAAAACTGAATTTGGATCCACTCATCGGATGATAGAATAAAGCGATCGCCTTCATCGTCATTAATAATAAATTCAGCAATGTTACCCAGAATGTTTTCATCTCCTTCCACGGACTGTTTCATATAGGGTGAATCATGGTTTACCGATAATTCATAAGCATATACGGGCATGTTAATACCAGTTGCTAACATTATCACTAGGGTTTTTATATATTTTCTCATTTATACACTCTCTTTAATGGATTGTTTCTACAGTAATACTTTTAATAAACTGGAGACACTTATTTGTTAATTTACTCCAGTTTTCTTCTAACTCTTTAGCTGTAAACTCAGCTAAAATTGCTGCAATAATATTATCTTGATCTAAATCGCTATCCAATTTACGAATTGATTCTATAACATTTGAAAGTTTTAATTCGACAATACGCCACTCTCCGATTAATAATCCTAAACTATGTGTAGCAGGTTCGATTAATGTATTAGTCTCTGAAATACTTTGTTTAGCCAGTTCCCATGAACGAAATATCTTAGCTCCATGAGTTAATGAGGTTTCGAGGGTGCGCAACTCTGTTAGTTTCTCTTCTCTTAGCCTGTTTACTTCAACAGCTTCTGCACCATATACACCAGCAATTGCGGGGGCAATAAACCACCCCCAAAATGGTACCCAAGCATATGTAGGCGTAGTTGCTGCTATTGTTACTAAACGTGTATACTCTATATTGAGATCGTCGACTTCTTTTCGCAAACGAGTTATATCACTTTTTATTTCATCACCATTATAATTAGTAAGTAGCTCTGAATATTGACTTTCAAGTCTATCTAATTCAATTGACTGTATAGATAAGGTATTATTAAAGTCTATCATCTGATTACGAATAGATTCACATGAAGGTGCTCTTCCTTTTGCGTAACTATGTAATAACTCTAAAATTGGTATGAGTGTAAGTTTTGTATTTTCGAATCCCTCAGAATCTTCTCGTTCAACACATACTTGCAAATACTGAATGCTGGCATAAATCCAAGTCATCAGTGTTGCTTGATTTTCGCACACTCCCGCCATTTTTCTGATTTCTTTAACAAGATTTTCAAATACCGTTTCATTCCAAAATAAAGCAGATGACTTTAACTCTGAGTAGCATGACATTAGCCAATTGAATCCTTGAATATCCCCATCGTCAGGAATGCTAAACTCATATTTAAAATCACTAGCAGTTGTTGGTAAACTTGCAGCATGTTTTGTATAAACTTTTATCTGTAACCATTGTGAATCTGTCAAGATAAGCTGATCAAGCGTGTTGTTAAAAATATTAACTCCAGCAAATGCATCTAGATCATCTTGTTCATAACTTTTTTTTAATAAAATATTCTTATTTATTCCATTACTAGTAGCCATTGATGGAAAAGCAGCCAATATAGAAATGGCAGGCATGCTCTTTATAAAATTTCTTCTTTTCAACTTGTATACCCTTTCATTTTGTTTTGCGTATTATTATGGTGTTAAACATAACATCTAATTTTCCCCTTGCTATTGAATAGTTTTTATTCAACTTTTTTTATATTTACAATATTTTTTATGTTTTTTTATATTGAGTTTTTTTACTTAATAAGCTAAGGTTATCAGTCATTTAACTGTTTGAATTTACGCGGTGTTTATGGCTTGTGATGTGGAAAAT
>NZ_CAWNMS010000004.1:0-2754 GCF_963875605.1 Vibrio sp. V04_P4A5T148 | reverse complement strand
TTCGGCGGTGCGTTGTCAACCCCTTAGCCGGGCGTTATGTAACAAGGAAGGTTCAGTGGAAAAAATATTTTCAGATCGTTTAGTGATGTCTCCGATATCAGAAGCGGACTGGCCTCTATTTCAAATTCTTCATACCGATCCAAAGGTTATTTCACTTTGCTTCGATGAGCCGACTTTGTTGGAAATTCAGTCTAAATTTCGTTCTAGGCTTGAACCATGGACACCAGATTCTAACCATTGGTGCTGTTTGGTTGTTTCCGAATTAGAAACGGGTATCAAAGTAGGTATAACAGGTTACTGTATCCAGAATGGATCGGTTGAAGTTGGTTTCATGTTTTTAACTCACTTCCATGGTCGAGGTTATGCAACTGAATCATTACGAGCTTTAGTTGAATATTCCCGAAAGTATTTTGGTCTAAAAAATTTCTCCGCTGTGGTTACAGAAGGTAATCTTGGTTCAGAAAAAGTGTTAATCAAAAGTGGATTCACATTACATAGTGTGATTCCTGATGCTTATGAAATCGGTGGTCAAATGTATGCTGACCACATATACATGATGGAAAATATTGTTACATAACAAAGCGTTTAAGAGGGATTCGCAACGCGCAGCATTTTCATTATGCGTTGATTTTATTGGTTTTTAGTGCAATGCGGTGAGTTGGTAGTTGCGTTGCTCACCCCTTAACGCGGCGTTAGTTGCTAGTCGATAAATTAGCATTTGTAGAGGTAACAAAATTGGTTCAAACTTACGGCTCTGAAGAAACAAAAGCCTTCTGTTGTAATTGCAAAAAGGTGACACTACATAGGTACCAAAGTTTCTCTAAGTCAGGGGAAAGCAAGGAAACAGAAATTAACGGTTTCTTCTCTGGTCTATTCGCTGCAATAGCTAGTGCTCTGATGGAAGGTGAACCGACAGGTGACTATAAGTGCAAAGTGTGTGGTACTAATCTCCATACGCCAGACCATTTAGACTAATACACTACTTGGTGCTCGTAAGGGCAGTGCCTATGGCAAGTTACGCAACTAACAAACGGCTCAAGAGGGATTGCCAACGCGTGGCGGTTTTAGTGCAAAATTGAAGTTCAGTGTTTACAGTGTGTTTTTTAAGTTCGGCGGTGCGTTGTCAACCCCTTAGCCGGGCGTTATGAAGCAGGAGGCAATAATGACTAAACCACATGAAAATATCGTACTGGAACCAGTAGCTGAATCAGAGTTTTGCAATGTATTTTCGGCGACAAAGCAAGCTCTTAAACTTCATGTTGAACCCGTTTATGGGTGGGATGATGAATACCAGTATCATCGCTTAACTACTGAATATCAGCATAGCTGGTATTATTGGGTAACTTATCGAAATCAAAGAGTCGGTCTTATTTGCTTCAAACCGTACGATCAAGCATTTCATATCCACTTGTTGATCATCTTTCCAGATCATCAGAAGAAAAAATTGGGTTTTAAGGTTATCAATCACATCCATCAACTAGCGGCTGAAGCAAATAGAAATCTCATTACATTATCTAGTTTTAAAAGCAACAAATCAGCCATAGGCTTTTATAGTAGTTTAGGCTACCAAATCACAGATAGTGGTGATGAAAACTTCGTTAGCATGGCGTGTGAAATTGCTTCATAACAAACGGCTCAAGAGGGATTGCCAACGCGTGGCGACTTTAGTACAAAATTGAAGTTCAGTGTTTACAGTGTTTTTTTAAGTTCGGTGGTGCGTTGTCAACCCCTTAGCCGGGCGTTATGCAACTCAGGTAAATTTAGGGTTTCAATCTTTTGGGATTTCTCCGGCTATTCGTTTTGTGTTGTCGGCAAATGAGCATTTTCACCCTCAAATTCGTGGTTCACTCAAGCCGTAAAACAGGCAAGGTTCTTTGTTTGCCTCAATCGGTTTTGGTGCTGGTTTGTTGCCAATTCAGCGTGCGCAAAGTGTGGAAAGGGTAAGTTTATCGAGCATTTTGTACTTGCTGAAGTTTTCGCTCGTTGAGTTTTCCTGACACAAAAGCTTGGTTTGTTGCTGAAAGGTGGGCTTTGTTTTGGCTGCTTATTTATCACGGCTTTTGCTTGGGTTGGTTCTTGAATCACTCAACCATTGCAATGGTGGCTTTTGGTCGTGTAAATTCAGTTTATCTCATTGAATTTGCATAACAAACGGTTAAAGAGGGACTGCCAACGCGTGGCGGTTTTTGTTCAAATCGGCCTTTGTGATTACGGTTGTTATTTTGAGTTCAGTGTTTTGCGTTGTCAGCCCCTTAACCGGGCGTTAGCTGAGGTTAAGAAAAACCATAAAATTAAGCGCTTATTTTTCTTAGTCTGAGGCTCTAGCTTTACACCTGAAAGTCAGCACTTTTCCACATATCTCGCCAGTGGCACTGTTCGTGAAGTGGTTGAACTAACCGAAGTCTTCTTACGGGAAGTGGTGTGTTTGTTTATTTCTTTGGTGTGGCTTCTTTGGTTTTGAAGCTCTTTCGCGCTTAAATGGATTTTGCGCACTTGGTTGTTGGCTTCTTCGAAAGAATTCTTTGTAAATTTAAGTCTTAGAAGCTCGTCAGTTTCCCTGTTATTTCTTCTTTGACAAGTACGTTTCGTGGATTAGGTTTTAGTTTCTCAGCTATCCGTTTTACTTTGCCGCTTGAAAACAATAATGTGTTTTAAATTAGGCCGTTGGGTAGCAAATTTCCGGCTAAAGTGCAGCAGCTAACAAACGGCTCAAGAGGGATTGCCAACGCGTGGCGACTTTAGTGCAAAATTGAA
>NZ_CAWNMS010000003.1:0-2829 GCF_963875605.1 Vibrio sp. V04_P4A5T148 | reverse complement strand
CGAGCTTTTTTGTAAACTTGAAACAAACTAACCGATTCATTTATAAACCAAAATCTCAAATCAGCAAAGAAACCAAAAAACTCAAATTTAGCGATTTGGAAGAAAAGTGACGAGCGTAGCATGCTCGGCGGACGTTTGGATGCTGAAGGTTATTTTGCCGCTGAATTCACAGCGAAAAACAACCCAACACGATCAAGAAACAACAAATATGTGATGACGATTTATTGCTTAAGTCCAGCCATTAAAGCATGGAATTCACCATTCAATTCAAACCCGATTTAGCTGATAAAAACTCACTTTGCCTAACGCCCGCTTAAGGGGCTGACAACGCTACTACCAAGTTTCCGCATAACACCGTAACCACAAAAGCCAACGCATAATGAAAATGCTGCGCGTTGGTTGTCCCTCTTGAAGCGTTTGTTATGTGAATTTTTCCAGCGCGCTCAATACACACAACCATTAAATTCAATGACTTGATCGCTTAAAGCATGACTGCCATTGTAAGACTTAACCATACCACCACGGTAGACAAACTGACTCCAAGTTTTCTGCTGTACGTCGAAGTAATGGATAGGCAAAACTAACTCCGAATACCCTGAGCTTCGATAAACATCTGGCTCATAAGCGAAGAGAAAAGAATGAGTTACCCCAAAAGACACTAAGCATCGATCGAGCTCTTTCACGATGACTTTAGCTAAGCCCAAACCACGCTTACTTGGTGTAATGGCAATACCACCAATTATGCCCCCTTTGAAGCTTATTGAGCCCTGCCTCATTAAACGACTATAAGCCAAACCAGTAGCGATAATCTGATTATCGTCTTCAATGAGAATTGCACAGACGAACTCACGATTGAAAATGAACATAGAATCTTGACCAAAAACGGAGTTTAGATGAGCATTAAGTGCAGCTTCATAAGCCTCAATCTGACCACTTTTGACAACTGATATTTTCAAGATTGACTCCATTCACATAACGCCCGCTTAAGGGGCTGACAACGCTACTACCAAGTTTCCGCATAATACTGAAACCACCAAAATCAACGCACAGTAAAAATGCCACGCGTTGGAAGTCCCTCTTGAAGCGTTTGTTAGCCGATTTTCAGATCTAGCTTGAAATTACGAATGATTTTTTCATCCAAACAGCTGCGTAAAAACTTATTCATTGATCTCATGTCATTAGAAGAATAGAAGTCAAGCATGAGCGTATTAAACTCTTGTTGACGCTTGGCTTGCACATTAATGATAGGGAAACCATTAGCTAACAAAATACCGTTCATCATGAACCGCCCCGTACGTTTGTTAACATCCCAAAAAAATTGAGCGCGTGCCATTTGTAAAAATGCAGTAATTGCTTGATCGTAAACATCAGATTCGCTATTCACCTGACTCTCAACTTCAAGCCATTTTTCGTCCAACGCATCTGGAGCCGGAGGCTCATACTCTGAACCCGTAATAGAAACGTAACCAGAGCGAAATTTACCCCACTCCAACGCTTCTTCTTTGCCAGCGATATTGTGGATTTTTAAGGCGGTTTCTTTATTAAATTGGAATTCACCTTGATCAACTAAGCCAAAAATGAGCTCCCATGCTCGAGCTTGGTTCATTGCCATATTTTGATCACTAATTCGATGACCACCTACGGTGATCCCATCAAGAATGGTTTGCACCTCAGGTAAAGTCATTGCAACACCCTCGAGGTTAACAGCGTCATAAACCAAAGCTGGTACATCTCTTTTGGCAAGTTGTTTAGCCAACGGTATATTTGGTTTCATATTCCACATGTTATCTGTCAATGCTGTCATGGTGATCTTCTTCAATGTAAGTAAAACTTGGCTAAGTATACACTTACTGATGAGTAAGGTGGTAGAAGTCGGCTAACGCCCGGCTAAGGGGTTGACAACGCATAGCCGAACTCAAAAAACACACTGTAAACACTGAATTTCAATTTTGCACTAAAGTCGCCAAGCGTTGGCAATCCCTCTTGAGCCGTTTGTTATATTTTCACTCTCTACGCTAACGTGATCGACTGTTTAGGATTGTCGAAAACCATTAACAAACTGATATTTCGTACTTTTCCAAAACCGTAGCAGCTTCCGCACGCTCAATAATTTTTAACAATACCGATTGGATCGCTTCGTCTTCGCGGGCATCCTTGTCACTTGTAAAACGTTGTATTTGGGGATCGGCATTCTCTTCAGGTAAAAAAGTGATAACGACTTCGGTCGCTAAGTCCGTCGTTTTACCGAAATACTCTAATGATATTTGCGGATAACCTTTGAAACCTCTTTGTACTCGTTTCAATATGCGTTTTTTCGCTTTATCCACGTTCATCATGAATCCTTTTGGTTGCTGAACTTAAAAAAATATAACGCCCGGCTAAGGGGTTGACAACGCAACGCCGAACTTAAAAAACCACTGTAAACACTGAATTTCAATTTTGCACTAAAATCGCCAAGCGTTGGCAATCCCTCTTGAGCCGTTTGTTATGCAAATTCAATGAGATAAACCGAATTTACACGACCAAAAGCCACAATTGCAATGGTTGAGTGATTCAAGAATCAACCCAAGCAAGAGCCGTGATAAATAAGCCGCCAAAACAAAGCCCTCCTTTCAACAACAAACCAAGCTTTTGAATCAGACAAACTCAACAAGCAAGACTTTCAGCAAGTGCAAAATGCTCGATTAACTTGCCCTTTCCATACTTTGCGCCCGCTAAATTCACAACAAACCAGCACCAAAACTCATTGAGGCAAACAAAGAACTTTGCCTGTTTTACGGCTTGAGTTAACCAAGAATTTGAGGGTAAAAAAGCTCATTTGCCGACAAC
>NZ_CAWNMS010000002.1:0-2960 GCF_963875605.1 Vibrio sp. V04_P4A5T148 | reverse complement strand
TGATCGTGTTGGGTTGTTTTTCGCTGTGAATTCAGCGGCAAAATAACCTTCAGCATCCAAACGTCCGCCGAGCATGCTACGCTCGTCACTTTTCTTCCAAATCGCTAAATTTGAGTTTTTTGGTTTCTTTGCTGATTTGATATTTTGGTTTATAAATGAATCGGTTAGTTTGTTTCAAGTTTACAAAAAAGCTCGTTCTTTGGTTGTGAAAGTGTCGGTGTCAATTGGTTGGCCTAACAAACGGCTCAAGAGGGATTGCCAACGCGTGGCGACTTTAGTACAAAATTGAAGTTTAGTGTTTACAGTGTGTTTTTTGAGTTCGGTGGTGCGTTGTCAACCCCTTAGCCGGGCGTTAGCTGCTTACAAGTTCGCATGTTCCATTAGCTGTACAAGTTGGTTTTTTAGTCATATACTTGTCTCATTAAATGTACATGTGGAGGTTTTATGAGAATTGTATCTTTTACAGAAGCTAGAAATAGCTTGAAGAGCGTTTTGGATGCTGTTGTTAATGACGCAGATACAACCGTGATCACACGTCGTGATTCTGAAGATGCCGTTGTTATGTCACTGGATTATTACAATAGCTTAATGGAAACGGTTCATTTACTTCGTTCTCCGGCAAATGCTGAGCACTTACATCGTTCAATTGCTCAATTTAAAGCGGGTAAGGTGAGCCAAAGAGATTTAATCGATGAGTAGTCGTTTATTATCTTGGACTGATGAATCTTGGAATGATTATGTTTATTGGCAGACGCAAGACAAGAAAACACTTAAACGTATAAATAAACTCATCACGGATGCTAAGCGTTCTCCTTTCGAGGGCATAGGTAAACCTGAGCCACTAAAAGAAAACTTATCTGGTTTTTGGTCGCGACGAATAGACGATGCGAATAGGTTAGTTTATGCGGTTGATGATAGTGCTATCACGATTATTTCTTGCCGTTATCACTATTAATTTAGGCTTTATCGTCAGGCAGCTAACAAACGGCTCAAGAGGGATTGCCAACGCGTGGCGACTTTAGTTTAAAATTGAAGTTCAGTGTTTACTGTGTGTTTTTTGAGTTCGGCTATGCGTTGTCAACCCCTTAGCCGGGCGTTATGAGTCATTATGGAGATATTTAATTTGTACGGTCCAAATCCAAATAATAAAGAGCCAATGGAAGGATTTCCTCAAATCGGCTACCTAAAAAACTATATTAAGTCTCCAAATATTGAAGTTGGTGACTATACATACTATGACGATCCTGACGGGCCTGAAAATTTTGAACGGAATGTGCTTTATCACTTCCCTTTTATTGGTGATAAGTTAAGGATTGGAAAGTTTTGTGCTATTGCTAAAGACGTTAAGTTCATTATGAATGGTGCAAACCACAATATGTCAGGTTTTTCAACTTATCCTTTTTTCATTTTTGGTAACGGTTGGGAAGTCTCAACCCCACAAGCTGGAGAGCTCCCTTATAAAGGCGACACAGTAATTGGTAATGATGTTTGGCTGGGTTATGAATCAACTATTATGCCTGGAATAACGATTGGTGATGGTGCCATTGTCGCGAGTAAGTCTGTTGTGGCACAAGATGTTCCTGCTTATTGCGTTGTTGGTGGTAACCCCGCTAAGATTTTAAAGTATCGTTTTGAGCCAAATGTCGTCGATAAATTGTTAGAAATTGCGTGGTGGAATTGGAGTTCAGAGAAAATAACACTCAACCTGAAAGCAATAACAAACAATGATTTAGAACTTCTTTTGGTGGGAAATGGCTCATAACAAACGCTTCAAGAGGGACAGCCAACGCGTGGCGTTTTTATTATGCGTTGGTTTCAGTGTTTACGGTGTTATGCGGAAAGTTGGTAGTATCGTTGTCTGCCCCTTAAGCGGGCGTTATACCCTTAAAAGGAGTTGGTATTGAAATCGTATGTGGTTAGTGAAAAAGTCCTGAAAAAAGTGATGCTTACTCTCTATCATCGTATCGTTGAACAAGAGAATGGTGGGGTACTTGATCTAAACAGATATAAGTTTCATGCCTTTGATCGTGACATGGAAGTTCAAGTGCCTGAAGTAGTTGATAGGCAAAGATCTATACCAAAAGTTAACTATGCAGCTTATGTTATGAGGATGGATGAACTGGGCTATATCAAGAGAGATGGTATGAATTTTGTGTTTACTGATTCAGGTTTTTTAGCGGCTAGCAAGTTGGCTTATCCAGTTAGGGTATGGTTTAAGACTCATTGGCTTGAACTATCAGGCTTAGTTGTAGGTATTGCAGCCTTAGTCGTTGCGATCAAGCAGCTATCTTGAGCACGGGTATAACAATCTGTTTAAGAGGGATTCGCAACGCGTGGCATTTTCACTATGCGTTGGTTTTAGTGTTTAAGGTGGTATGCGGCGGCATCGGTATTGCGTTGCTCACCCCTTAACAGGGCGTTATGGCTATCAAGTTGAGTTCATCATTAATGTCGGTAAATTGGTTTAAATTGGAGTACTATTCTGCGATTAAACTTGCTGAAGAACTCGATGACAATCCCAATTAAAAATGTATCAAATCCGGAAATATCGTGCTCAAACTGCCATGCTTGTTGTTGCCGTTTGGAGGTTATGATCATTACCGATACAGGTGTACCAGAGCAGCATATTGCATTCGATGAATGGGGTGGAGAAACTATGCTGCGTTTGTCAGATGGTTGGTGTTCAGCTCTAGATCGTGAAACGTTCATGTGCACAATTTACGAAAATCGCCCTTGGATTTGTCGAGAATTCGAAATGGGCTCTTACGAATGTCGAGATGAACGGATAGACCTTTTCTAAAGTTTTACCCAATAAATCAGTGAGTTGTTAGCCATAACAAACGGTTCAAGAGGGACAGCCAACGCGCGGCATTTTTATTATGCGTTGGTTTTTGTGGTTACGGTGTTATGCGGAAGCTTGGTAATGGCGTTGGCTGCCCCTTAACCGGGCGTTATGCAAC
>NZ_CAWNMS010000001.1:0-3132 GCF_963875605.1 Vibrio sp. V04_P4A5T148 | reverse complement strand
CACAAAAACCAACGCACAGTAAAAATGCCACGCGTTGGCTGTCCCTCTTGAACCGTTTGTTATGCTTAAGCTTCAATGACTTACGTTTTACCCAAACCAAGATTAACTCGACTTTAACTCACGAACAAAATCCAAAAAGCCAAAAACTAAAATGACTCATAATTTTGAAAATCAGACTTTGAACTTTGGCAGCTAAAACGAAAAAACCTAAGACCAAATTTCCGATTGAGCCACCCGTCATAACCTCGTGCTTGCCCGAAAATTGAATGAGGCAATTCGCTGAATTTCCAGCGCCAAAGAATAATTGTCCGGAAAACCGCGCCCACTGAAGCCAACTTGCCGAGAAACACAAAACTCACAAGCCAAGGGAACAAAGAACAATCATAAACCACTGATTTTTGGTGATTAAGCATAACGCCCGGCTAAGGGGTTGACAACGCACAGCCGAACTCAAAAAACACACTATAAACACTTAACTTCAATTTTGTACTAAAGCCGCCACGCGTTGGCAATCCCTCTTGAGCCGTTTGTTAGGCCAACCGATTGACAACGATACTTTCAAAACCCAAGAGCAAGGCTTTTTGTAAATTTTAAGCAAACTAACCCATTCATTTATAAACCAAAATACCAACTCAGCAAAGAAACAAAAAACTCAAATTGAGCGATTTGGAAGAAAAGTGACGAGCGTAGCATGCTCGGCGGACGTTTGGATGCTGAAGGTTATTTTGCCGATGAATTCACAACGAAAAGCAACCCAACGCGATCAAGAAACAGCAAATATATGATGATTATTTATTGCTTAAGTTCGGCCAGAGAACATGGGATTTACCGTTCAATTCAAACTCGTTTTAGCTGATAAAAACTCACTTTGCCTAACGCCCGCTTAAGGGGCAGCCAACGCTACTACCACGCTTCCGCATAACATCCTAATCACAAAAACCAACGCATGATAAAAATGCCGCGCGTTGGCTGTCCCTCTTGAAGCGTTTGTTAGCTGTTTTTACTGAGCCATTCATCAAAAGCTTCCTTAGAAACATTTGTTAATATTGAGTTATATTTATCTTTGTCACTCAAGTAAAGACAATGGCGAATAATTGTATATGGGTTTAATTTCTCATTGGAGCCTTCCAATGATTCAAAATAAGCCTTGTACTCTTTTACTTTTGAAATTGTTGCTTTCATATACTCATTAAAGTCAGTCCGAGTAATTTGTGGCTCTTTCGATATAATTTCTTGAGTAAAACCGTCAACTTTGTGAGCTTCAAATTCATAATTATTAAAAAAGTGGTTGGCAATTTTCAGGAAGCCAAAAACTGTAAGTAAACCATTACCACTCGATTTTCTTGAGCTTTCATTAGAAACTGAATTACCAGCCGAACCTGATGGTATTTCTGTGTATTCCTGCTTTGCCTTCTCAATTTCAGCCTCTGTAGAAGTTCTGATTTCACGAAACTCTCTATCTGCAAGCTCAAACAGTGCCGCAAGAGTGTTGATTCTTCTTTTCAATTGATTAGGAATCGATTTCTTATACTTGATTTTATGATCTAAGACACTCCATGAGTCTTGTATAATTGTACGAATTTGAATTTCAAAACCAAATCCTATAAAAGCCTGATACTCTGGCATACCTCTCCGCTGTTCACCAAGTTTAAGATCTAAATGTAGACCTTTATAGCCAAAAGAGTCCTCCGTGCTTTCAATTTGTGAAATTTTATCTGTAACATCAATTATTTCAAAATGTTGCTGCAATACTTCTTGGATATTCTCAATATCATCTTCATATAGACAAACAACTCTCAAACCAATTAGATCAGAAATATGATCTTTAATTTCATAAGGCGTATTTTCAGATTCAAGAGTCTTACGGTACTTAAGATTGAACTTGCGGATACATTCTTCTTTATCTTTAACCCTACCCTCAATTTTTGAAATTGCTATACCGCCGGAATGTCGCAGCAATGCTTCAATCAAAGTACAGAATGAATTAGTTGCACCTTCTAGCAATCCTAAGTTATCAGAATAAAACTCTCTGAATGCATGTTTTTCCGCATCAAAATCTAGTGACGCCATTATTACTCCTATTCTTATCCAAAACAGCTAACGCCGCGTTAAGTGGTGAGCAACGCTGACCACTGAACCTAAAGCATTGTGCCGTAAACACTAAAGCTGAATCAAACCGAAAATGCCAAGCGTTGGGAATCCGTCTTAAACGCTTTGTTATAAGCGTACTTGAAGCGCCCTACTTTCCCTTTGCTTGCGCATATGGATTTGGTTTTTGTGGTTCTAACGATGATTTCTTTGGTTTGTACTCAACGTCCCTAACAGGTTCTAATTCCGGTTCCCACGGATTGAAACCACCAGAAAAGCTACTATTTGACCCACTGCGCTTTAGTTTTTGTGTACGGCCACGTTCATAATCGTCAAACTCTGAAGAGTCTTCAGGATATGGATTTACATAATCGGAATAAAGACATGATTTAAAGCCCTCTTCATATGCTTTAGTTCCCATAAAGATCTCCTTATTTTCATTAGCTTATAACGCCCGGCTAAGGGGTTGACAACGCACCGCCGGACTCAAAAAACACACTGTAAACACTGAACTTCAATTTTGCACTAAAGTCGCCACGCGTTGGCAATCCCTCTTGAGCCGTTTGTTATGCAAATTCAATGAGATAAACCGAATTTATACGACCAAAAGCCACGATTGCAATGGTTAAGTGATTCAAGAATCAACCCAAGCAAGAGCCGTGATAAATAAGCCGCCAAAACAAAGTTCACCTTTCAGCAACAAACCAAGCTTTTGAATCAGACAAACTCAACGAGCGAAACCTTCAGCAAGTACAAAATGCTCGATAAACTTGCCCTTTCCACACTTTGCGCCCGCAAGATTCACAACAAGCCAGCGCCAAAACCGATTGAGGCAAACAAAGAACCTTGCCAGTTTTACGGCTTGAGTTAACCACGAATTTTAGGGTAAAAAGCTCATTTGCCGACAACACAAAACGAATGGCAGGAGAAACCTAAAAAGATTGAACCCCTAGATTTACCTGAGTTGCATAACGCCCGGCTAAGGGGTTGACAACGCATAGCCGAACTCAAAAAACACACTGTAAACACTGAACTTCAATTTTG